>JAJYJF010000208.1 GCA_021796375.1 Chloroflexota bacterium
GATCGATCGCCGGCTGGCCGGTATGGTGGTTGACCGGGGTGACCTCGAAGAGCACATCCGCCGGGCAGGCGCGGATGAAATCGACCCCATTTTGAGGCGCTGGCCGGGCAGAAAGCGGGTCCAGCATCCCACCCCCGCGAATGTCCGCGAGCGCGCGATCGAGCGGGATCCCCTGCGGGTCGATCGCTGCGCCGTGCCGGCCGGTGAAAATGCCGGTAACCGTGAACGTGAGCTCGTACTGTTTTTGAAGCTGGTCCTGTTTGCGCAGCAGCAGGCGCGCCAGGGCCTGCCCGACATTGCCAAACCCGACCAGCGCCAGGCGGTAGTGATTCATGCGGACCTCCGTCAATGGAAATGGACTGAAACGCTAAAATCGAGCTGCTCCAGCTCGGTACTTCAGGTCATACAGGCGGCCAGGGATAAACCCTCCGGTCGGTGGGCGGCATCGGGAAGCACCCGGTTTCCACCAGATGGATCGCCCGCTTGCGCATGGCCAGGATCTCCTCTTCTTTCAATAAGGGCGCCAGGTCAAGGGCAAGGCTGCTGCCCAGGCGCATCCGGGCTGAGAGGAGGCGCACGTCCTCGCGCAGCGGCTCCGGGATGGGGTCGCCGGCGTAATCCCAGATCACCGTGCGCAGCTTATCCTCGGTATGAAAGCACAGCCCGTGATCGATCAGCCAGATGTGATCGCTGGAATCGACGAGCACGTGGCTGGCCTTCCGGTCGGCATTATTCACCAGGCAGTCGAACAGGATCACCGGCCTGAGGCGCAGCTTATCCGCGGCTTCGAAATTAAAGTAGTGGTAGGTCGCGTCGTGCTCGATATACAGCTGCACCGAGCCAGGCCCGAGCGGGCCAACCCGGCGGTAGACGGTCGGCGGCACCAGGTCCCACCCCAGCGCTTCGCTGATCTTGAAAGCCACCACCTCGCGCTTGGCCAGCGTCCCGGTTGGAAAATCCCACAGGGGCTGCTCGCCGCGAGTTGGTTTGTATACGACGGGGTACTTATGGTCCTCGCAGTCCACCTGCGCCAGAAACGTGTAATTTGACCCCTGTAAAAACTGGCCTTGCAGGCTCAGATCACCTTTCTGCAAGGCATCCAACACTTTTGTTTTGTCCAACGATGAGGACATTGTACAACCATTATCTCGGCCAGCCGGTTCCCCGCGGGGAGAGAGCGCTAATGGATGGGTCCAGCGGCTGGGTGATGATCTCTATGCTTTCTTGTGCCCGTTCTTCTTTGGGCAGAAGTGGCCCTCCGGGTCCATCGGCTCGCCGCACTGCGGGCAGATCGGGCGCCCGCGGTTGGCCACCTCGACGCCCCAGCGGCACAGGGCGCGGATTTGCGAGCGCGTGCACCAGAAGCGCACAACACCCCCCTCTTCCGCTTCCTCACCCTCGGCGGCTGCCTCGCGGGCAACCAGCACCATCAGGTCGTTATCGGCATCGTACCCCAGCCCGATTTCACCCACCCGGAACAGCGGGTCAACCGGCGGCTCGATGTGCATGCGGCTTTCGATGAAGTCATCTGACGCTTCGGCCAGACCGGGATATTTCTGTCCGATCTCAGTCAGGAATTGCTCCACCCCAACCGCGAGCGATTGGATCTGGATTTTTTCAACGAGTAAGGTAATCACGCGCTCGTCCTGGGTGCCCTGCAGGTAGAAAACCCGGTCGCCAGGCTTCCCGAGCGCGTCGGTGGTGATATGTCGAACTGGTTTTAAGTCCATTTCAAGTCTCGGCATGTCCGTCCACTCCCCCCAGCCAGCATCCTCCAGCCGGGTGATTCAAGTAAGTATACCAGATTCGACCGGCAACTGCTTTTCCGCCGCCCCGGGCCCTCCCGGGACTTCTCCCCTCCCGGCCCCCGGAATCTCCCTACCTGCCCTGCCTTCTATCCGGGATCCGCAGCGGTCTCTGACGGGGATGCGGCAGGGCGCCCCGGGCGCAAATGGAACGCCCCAGGCAGGAGGCGCCCATCCAAAAGAAGCTTCATGGCGCTCAGCGCGCCAGCATGCGGGTCAGATCGTAGATTTCCTGGCTGACCTCCCGGCGCTTGCCGGCCGCCTCCGCCAGCGGGAACGGCGCCAGGTCGCGCCCATCCAGGACGACCATCACGTCGCTCTCCCCGGCCAGGAGGAGATCGACGGCCTTGACCCCCATCCGGGTGGCGAGCGAGCGGTCGAAAGCGCTGGGGCTGCCGCCGCGCTGGATGTATCCCAGCATCGACACCCGAGGGGCAAAACCGATGCCCATCCCGCTCAGGCTGCTGGCCAGCTCTGTGGCTGGAATCGGGAACCCCTCCGCCACCAGGATCAGCGCGTGGGCCTTCCCACGCCGATAGGCGTCTTCAATCGCCGCGCCGATCTCCTCGACCGGGGCCGGGTGCTCGGGGATGAGGACCATCTCCGCCCCGCCGATAATCCCGGCCATCACCGCCAGGTAGCCACTCTGGCGCCCCATCACCTCGATCAGGAAGGCGCGGCTGAGCGCCGAGGCGGTATCGCGCAGCTTGTCGACGGCTTCGCACACCGTGTTCAGCGCCGTATCGACCCCGATGCACATATCGGTACCGAAGATGTCGTTTTCAATCGAAGCCGGGATCCCCACCACCAACTTCCCCAGCTCGGCCAGGCGGTGCGCGCCGGCCAGGGAGCCATCCCCCCCGATGACGATCAGCCCGTCCATCCCGGCGTTGTTCATCTGGCGGATCGCTTCGCGCTGCCCGTGCGCCTCCCGGAACTCTTCGCTCCGGCGGGTCTCCAGGATCGTGCCGCCGCGCCCGATGATGCCCCCCACGTCGCGCGGCCCCAGCGCTTTGAAATGGCCGTGGAGCAGGCCCTCGAAGCCCCCAATCACGCCCACGACCTTGAGCTGCCGCGAAAGCGCCGTCCGTACGACGGCGCGGATGCAGGGGTTCATCCCCGGGGCATCTCCCCCGGAGGTCATCACCCCGATGGTGCTTATACTTGCTGGCATCCCCACCCCCTGCTGGCCTTACTGGAGCTGGATCGGTTCAATGCGGATATTTTCTTCACCCGCAAATTTTATCAGCTTTGCCATCAGTTCGGGTCCCACTCCCGTTGAGTCGTTGGGGAATTCCAGCAGGTAGCCTCTCCCCGCCTCGAAGACGTGGACCGCAAACCGGTCGCGCCCCGGGCAGGAGACGAACGCCCCATGGATGCAGCGCAGCCGGCGCACGTCCCGCTCCTTATCCCCGGAGGACCGCAGCAGCACGGTCACCATGCGCGGGGCGTCCGTCTCGCGGGCCGCCCGCGAGACGGATGGGGTTGGAGAAAGGATATAGGAAGGCAGCGTCACCGGAGCTTCCGCCGCCGCGGGGGCTGGCTCTCGGGGAACTTGCATGACCTCCAGGTGGAAGGTCTCGCCGGGGGGCGGCTCTGCCGGCGCGCCTGCCGGCTTTGCCGCCGGCAGCGGGGCTGCCAGCACCGGCCCCCAGGCGCCGTGATCCGGCTCGGGCGCAGGCAGCTGGTCCCAATCGTCGATCTCCGGGGGTGGGGGAACGTCCGGCTCGTCCCAGGGCTGCGCGGCGGAGCCTGCTGGGCTTTCCGGCGCCGCCGCGCCCGGTTGACCCGCCGGTGGAGCTGCCGCCGCGGGCTGGCTCGCCGCCAGCTCCGCCTCGCCGACCTCCTCGACGCTGTCCACCAGGATCTTGGGATCCCCGCTTTCCGCGTCCACCTTGCCCTCGACCACCAGCACCCGCCCGTCCACGAACAGGGCCGAGTAACGGTCCCAGGTGCGCGGGAACAGCACCAGCTCGAGATTCCCCTGCAGGTCTTCCAGGGTGGCAAAACCCATTGCCTTGCCGTCTTTGGTCTGGTGCTGGCGCAGCCGGGTGAGCATCCCGGCCACGGTTACCTTTTCTTTCTTCCCGACCTCGGCCAGCTCGCTCGAAGAATGGGTCACACGCTTCTTGAAGACGGCCATGTAGGGGGTGAGCGGGTGGTCGGAGACGTACAGCCCGATGAGCTCGCGCTCCCAGTCCAGCAGCTCGCGCCGGTCTATCGAAGCCGCCGGCGGCAGGGTGATCTCCTCGATGACCCCGTTCTCGGCCCCGAAGAAGCTCATCTGGCCGCTCTGCGCCGCCTTGAAGTGGCTCGTGCTGACCGAGAGGATGCGGTCGAGCGCATCGACCAGCGCCGTGCGCGCGCCGAAACGGTCCAGCGCGCCCACCCGCACCAGGCTCTCCAGGGCGCGCTTGCCAGCCTGACGCAGGTCCACCCGGTGAGCAAAATCGGTCAGGTCCTTGAATGGACCGTCGGCGCGCGCCTGCAGGATCAGGTCGACGGGCGCCTGGCCGACGTTCTTCACCGCCCCCAGCCCGAAGCGGATCCCCGAGCTTCCATCCGGGAGCGTCTCGATGGTGAAATCCCAGCCGCTGGCCGCCACGTCCGGCGGCAGGACGGGAATGCCCATGGACCGGGAGTCGGCCACATAGAAGGCCACTTTCTCGGTCTCGTTTTTCGAGGCGGAGAGCAGGGCGGTCATGTATTCCACGGTATAGTGGCACTTTAAATAGCCGGTCTGGACGGCGATCACCCCGTAATCGGCCGCGTGGCTCTTGTTGAAGCCGTAGCGGGCGAAGTTCTCCCAATCGGTGAAGATCTCGCCGGCCGTCTCCTCCGGGATGCCCTTGTTTTTCGCCCCGTCGATGAAACGCAGCCGGTGCTGCGTAATGGCATCCGCCTTTTTCTTGGAGATGGCCTTGCGCAGCTCGTCCGCCTGGGAAGCCGAGTAGCCGGCCAGCTCCATGGCGGCGAACATGATCTGCTCCTGGTAGATCGGGATGCCATATGTCTCGCGGAAAATGGGCTCGAGCGCCGGGTGGCGGTAGGAGATCGCCTCTTCGCCGTGCATGCGGCGGATGTAGGTGGGGATGAACTCGAGCGGCCCCGGGCGGTAGAGCGCGACCATGGCGATCACGTTCGCCAGGTCCTTGGGCTTCATCTGCGTGATGTAGCGGGTCATCCCCGTGCCTTCCAGCTGGAAGACGCCCGCCGTATGACCCGCGCCGATGAACTCGTAGGTCTCCGGGTCGCCGGTGGGGATGTTGTAGAGGTTCAGC
>JAJYJF010000209.1:0-3529 GCA_021796375.1 Chloroflexota bacterium
TTCCGCGGTCTGAAAGCTTCCATGGCCATCCTCATCGACAATCTGTTTGCCTCCGTCATCCTTGGCCACCTGTGGGCTGACCTGCTGAATGGCCAGCTTGGAATCATCCTGGCTTATCTCAGCACCCCGCTCGGCCTGAGCAACGCGGTGATCGGTCTGGTCATCACGGGCTACATGGTGACGCAGTCGGTCGCCCAGCCGGTGGCTGGCTACCTCACCGACCGGATCGGCCCGCGCTGGCTGGTATCCGGCGGCCTGCTGTGGATGGGTCTTTTCTTCAGCCTGGCAGCGCTGATCCACGGCCCGGCATCGCTGATCCTGCTGGTGATCGCGAGCCTTGGCTCCGGCGCGCTGCATCCAGCCGGCAGCTCGCAGGTGACCCTGTTGGGGAAAGTTCACCTGCAGGGCAGGGAGACGACGGCCGCATCGTATTTCTTTGTTGCCGGGCAGTTCGGCTTCTTTTTCGGGCCACTCCTCGGCGGGCCGCTGCTGCAGCGGTTTGGCCTGCCGGGCATCATGCCCCTCATCCTCGCCTGCTTGCCGGTCGGCGCATTTTCCGGCTGGCAGCTTAAATCCGCCCTGCGCACCCATCCGGTTCAACGCGAGCCAGGGAGCAGCCGGGGTTCCCTGCTTCCCAGGCCGGTTGTATCCGGCTGGATCGTAGCTGCCCTGGTGGGAGTAGCCGCCTTCCAGTCGTTCTTATCCTCCAATATCTCAACCTACATCCCCAAATACCTTTCCGATCTCGGCCAGCCGGCAGGGACCTACGGGCTGATCACGGCGCTCTTTATGGCCGGGTCAGGGATCGGTATGCTTTCCGGGGGCATCCTCGGGGATCGGTTCAGCCGGCGCGGGGTGATCACCGTTTCCCTGCTGGCTGCCAGCCTGCCGGTTTACGTCATCGGGGTGACCGGATTTTCGCCGTGGCTGTATGGAATGATCCTGCTGGCGGGGATTTTCAACGGCGCGGCGAATACCTCGATCTTCGTCACCTCTCAAAAAATGTTCCCCGGAAGCACCGGACTGGCGTCGGGGCTGATCCTCGCTTTTATGTTTTCCTCCGGCGCGGTCGGAACACTCCTCTGCGGGCACCTGGCGGATGCGGTCGGTTTCCCGCCCGTTTTTATGCTGACCGCCGCCTGCCTGCTGCTGGGTGGGTTCCTCGGGCTCGCGCTCCGCGAGCCGGTCCCGCAGCTCGCGGAGAGTTCGCCGCTCCAGGCGGATTACGGCAAAGAATAAACCCGGTTTTCCCCCCACCGGTGCTGTGCGGACGGCCTCAGCCCATTAAAGGCAGCCCTCCCGCCAGGCCGGGCGTCTCATGCCCCGCCCTAAGGCTGGCGCAGCTTGAGCGAGCCAACCCCCATCTCCACGTTGATCGTCAGTGCCGGACCGCTGCCCTGGGTGGAGTAGCTGTTTCCGGCCGAGGTCCAGGTACCCTGGGTATCCACGCTGGAGATGCCCCCCTGGTTGTTTACCCGGGCGGACATCCCGTTCGGAACGATAATCGTCACCTCGCTGACGCCGCTCCGGATGTCGACGCTGGCGTCCGACTTCAGCGCGCCGGTGAAATCGAGTGTGTACGATCCGGCGCCGCTATCGAAGGTCATGTGCTGGAAGTTGGCATATGCCAGCCCGTACAGCTTCACCTGCGACGCGCCGGTTTTATAGGTCAGCCGCTGCATGGTCACCGGGTTCGGAGAATTGAAGTGGACCTCGGTCTGGCTGGCGCCGTCGCTGATCGAAAGGTCAGCCAGCTTGAGCCCGGAAAGGTTCATATTCCCCTGGTAAGCGCCCGCTTCGACGCTGAGATCCATGAGCTGGTTTGGGCTCAGTTTCAGGTTCCAATCGTTCACCACATTATTCGGGATGGTAAACCGGTTCGTCGTCTCCTCGCGGATGGTGACCGTATTGTTTACGTTGCTGGTCACCGGCCGCCATTCGGGGACGTTGTACCGGATGGTTCCACTGATCAGGCTTTCACCGCCGGGCGCCAGGGTGAAGGTTCCGGCGCCCATCTTCAGGATGACCCGGGCAGGCTGGTCGGTGGCCGGGACGGTTTCATCGATGGAAACGGTACGGGTCGGGCCGGTCGTGGATTTGATGTTCGGCAGATTGACCGTGAAGCTGCACGCGAGCGCGGGGAGCATCAGGATGAGGGTCAGGGGGATGAGGATGCGTTTCATGCGATTCTCCAGAGTTTGCATCCGGGGCGGGACGGCCGCCCCGGGCTGTTCGTATAGATGAACTATCAGGCTGTCGGCTCGTTGCCCGGGGGGATGTTCCCCTGGGACGGGCCGGCGGGGGGCTGCTGAGGCGGATAGGGATAGCTCATCGGCGCCGGCGCGGAGGGACCTCCGGGCAGCGGGTAAGGCTGCGAGCCGAAACGGGTGAGCAGCACGGCGCCCAGCGAGAGCAGGATGATGACCGCCGAAGCGATCCACCCGATGCACGGGATAAAGCCGATGCCGTTGGCGACCAGGCTGAGGACCAGCGTCCCCACGCCGGCCGAAAGGGCGGCCGGCCACTGGGCTTTGAACAGCTCCGCGATGCGCATGCCGACCTGCAGGCCGATCGCGATCCAGCCAACGACCCCGGCCAGGATCAGGATCACCGCCGCGATCAGCGACACGGGGATCAGGATGATGGTGATGGCCAGCAGGACCAGCAGAACCGGGGCAACCAACCCGGTGAGCAGGCCCATCCCGCCGGTAATCACCGGCTCGCGGACGACCGCCTCACCGATGCGCTCGACCGGGGTGGGCAGGAAGAGGACCAGCAGCATCGCCAGGGCGGCCATCGCCAGGGTGCGGAAAAAGAACCAGATGGTGTCGGCCAGGGGCTTGAAGTTCACCACCGGGAGGGGTGTGATGGGGGTGGAAGGAGTATTAATGGTTAAGGGCCCCTGCGCGCTGTCAGTTACCTTGCCCAGCACCCGGGAATTCGGGTCGCGGTGCAAGGCGGCGCCGACGGTGGAGAGGTCACCCTGGACCAGCGCGTGCTGGTTGAGGATGACGGTGCCGCCCACGGCGCTCAGGTTCCCGGTCACCGTCCCATCGACGGTCAGGGTGCCGCCCAGCTGGAATACGTCCCCGTTGACGGTAGCATTGTGCGCGATGGTCGAGGTGCCCCCGAAGATGGCCAGGTTGCCGTCCAGGGAGGAGCCGGACGGGAGATCGTAAGTACCGCCCAGCACCACCTTATCCCCAGGAGCAGAAGGCTGGATGCCCGCCGCGAGCGCGGTCGAGGGGATCGCCAGGGCGGCCAGCAGGGTGAGGAAGATAATCCATTTAGTGATTCGTTTCATTTTGACTCCTTTGCAGGTGGGGTAGCCGCCAGATGCCGATCATCCAGACCAGGCTCCAAAGCAGGAGTGCCGTCGAGGTCGCGATCCAGATGAGCACCGGAAATACAACCGGCACGCCTTGCAGCAGCGCCAGGATCCATGCCGCCGCGTCCTGTAAAGTCAGGATGCCTTCTGCGAGAGCGAAGATCAGCCCGGAGAGCAGCTCGACCGGGGAGGGCAGTCCAT
>JAJYJF010000209.1:3539-5081 GCA_021796375.1 Chloroflexota bacterium
ATGAGCCGGTGCTGATGGGCTTCCTGGCGGTCAGCCAGGCGCTGTTTCCAGCGCGAGGAAAACCCGGGTTCGGGTTCCACCTGGGGCGCGGAACGCATCGCCTGGTCGACTGCCCCCCAGACAGTGAAGATCCTGGTGCAGTCGGGGCAGGTTTCGAGGTGTTCTGCAAGGCGCTGCTGCTGGTCAGCGGTCAGCTCTTCCCCCGAAAGCAGCCATTCATCGTAGGGCTCGTGATTCATATCGCCTCCTAGAGTATGCCGGCGGGTTGGGGTTGCTTTTCCAGCCATAATCTTGCCAGTTCTCGCCGCGCGCGGTGCAGGCGGCTTTTTACGGCGCTGACCGTGAGTGTGAGCGCCTGACCGATCTCTTCATCAGACAAATCGTACCAATAGCGCAGCACGACGGCTGCCCGGTCCTGGGGTCCCAGCCCGGCCAGGACGGAGCGCAGCAGGCGCTGCTCCTCGCTCCGCGAAACCGTTCTCTCCGGGCCGGGGTCGGCATCCGGGAGGGTCTCTTCGGGCAGGTCGTCCAGGGGGATGAGCAGGGCTTTGCGCTTCCGGATCTGGTCGATGCAGTAATGGGCCGCGATCGAAAGGATCCAGGTGGCAAACGGCCGCTGCGGGTCGTAGCGTTTTAAATTCTGGTAGGCCCGCAGGAATGTTTCCTGGGCGGCATCCTCCGCTTCCCCAGGGTCGCCGGTCATCCATCTCCAACCATTCGGCTTCATCAGTGCTCACGATCTGCTCCGGCGGTCATCTCTACTATCTTATACGGAGAATCTTAAGCAAGGTTGCTGAGATTTGCCAACCTCCCGGGATCAGGGTATGATCAGGTTACAACACTCCAAGGATGAGAGAACCTCCCGCATGAATTACGATTTCCCGCATCGTCGAATGAACCTGCTGACCGGGGAGTGGGTGCTCGTTTCTCCCCACCGGACGAAAAGACCCTGGCTGGGTATGGTTGAAAAACCGCCCCGGGTAGATCTGCCGGCATACGATCCGGCCTGCTATCTGTGCCCGGGGAACGTTCGCGACACCGGGGTAAAAAACCCGGATTACCCTTCAACGTTCGTGTTCGACAACGATTTCGCCGCCCTCCTCCCCGAGACACCGCCGGGGGCGGGTGAGATATCAGGCGCGCCGCTGTTCGTCGCCGAGCCAGCGGTGGGCCGCTGCCAGGTGATCTGTTTTTCCCCACGGCACGACCTGAGCCTCCCCGAGCTCGGCCAGGCGCAGGTCGAAGCGGTCGTCTGTACGTGGAGGGATGTTTCCGCGGAGCTCGGGGCGATGGAAGACATCCGCTACGTGCAGGTGTTTGAGAACAAGGGCGCCATGATGGGCGCCTCCAACCCGCACCCTCACTCGCAGGTCTGGGCGTCCGGGCACGTACCGAACGAGCCCGCCAGAGAAGGGCGGTCGCAGGCCGAGTATTCCCGGCAAAAGGGCGCCTGCCTGCTGTGCGACCTCCTGGCTGCCGAGAGGGAAACCGGCGAGCGCATCGTGGTCGAAAACGAGCATTTTTCCGCGCTGGTTCCCTTCT
>JAJYJF010000210.1 GCA_021796375.1 Chloroflexota bacterium
GGCAGTCACCTCCGCCGGAATCGAGGTGAGGACGTCGGTGGGAAGCGGGGCTGGCGGGATCGGCGTCTTCGTCGGCGTGATCGTGGGGGTCGGCGTTTCGGTGGGGGTGGGCGTGTCCGTCGGGGTGGGCGTCGGGGTATCCGTCGGGGTATCCGTCGGGGTTGGCGTTGGGGTGAGGGTGGGCGTGTTCGTGGGGGGGGGCGTCAGGGTGGGTTTGACGAGGGGCGCGACGGCTTTGGCAACCGCCGGCTGCGGCATCCAATCCCAGAAATAACCCCCGCCGCTGGTCCAGGCGGCCAGGCCGGCCCACAGGACCACCAGGAGCAAGACCATCGGAAAAATCGACCTCCGGTGGGCTACCAGGGCCTGGTTGGGCACCAGTTGCAGCGCGGGGACCGGCCGGGTGACCGGAAGGGGCGCCGGGGCCGCTTCTGGAGGAGCTGCTTCCGCGGCTCCCCCTTCGCTGGCCAGCAGCTTTTTAACCCTCAGCCTCCGGGCTGCCCAGTGCATGCCCTCTTTTGCGCGCTGGCTGAGCGGGTTGATCTCGAGCGCTTTGCGCAGGTAGCCCACGCTTGCCTCGGGATCGGAGACGGCGGCCAGGATCAGCCAGGGGTCTTCATAGCCCGGCGCCAGGGCAGCCGCCTGCTCGGCGAGCTGTCGAGCTTGCAACTGCTCACCTCTGCGGAGAGCAGCCATCGATTGTTGGGCGAGTTGGTGAGCCTGGGTTTGGGCGTCTTCGCTCATTGCTGCGGGCTGGGCGTGGCGGTGGGTGCGACGGTTTCGTTACGAAGGAAGCAAAGAATGCCCTGGCTGACCCCTTTTGCGACCACATCCGGGTGCTGGGTCAGGATCTGGCGGTCCAGGTTTAAGAACCCGGTCTCAATCACCGCGGCCGGTGTGAGCGGGTTGATTTCATTAAAGGCGTGGTAGTTGGTCATATCCGGGGTGATGCTGTTGTAGTGGAAGTGCAGCCCGGTTGCTTTCTGATAGCGATCGATCATGCAGGCGGTCAGGCGCTGGGCGGTCTCCGGGACCGTGTTCGAGAGCGCCGCGGCCACCTTGAATCCGGTTGCCTCATCGTTGATGTACTCGCAAGAATCGTTGTGAATGGAAACCAGGACCAGCCCGTGATACCCTTTCAGGCGCTCATCGAACTCCTGGAGCAGGTCCACCTGGTAGCCCGCGTTGATGAGATCCTGTTTGACCAGCGTGGCGATCGTCAAATTGACGCTCGCTTCGGTGAGGCCGTCGGAGCAGACCGCGCCGGAATCGTTGCCCCAGTGGCCGGAAACAATCCCAACATGGAGGTTGAGCGGGGCGGTCGGCGTCACCTGAGACGGAACCTCGGTTTGGTTGGTCAGGAGGGCGAGCGACATTTTTTGGGACAGGTTGTTGGCGAACAGGTTGGCCGGCGTCCAGAGAGTGAACAGGGTAGCGACCAGCAGAGCCACCCCGATGACGGTCTGTAAAGCCCGAAACGTGGAAAACCGCCCCTGCGCCGCGGGGCTGGCCTGGGAATCCATATCCATTTCGGGGTCCGGAGCCTGGGTGTCCATGGTCCTTATGATACCACCATAATTCAGGCGGCCGCGGGGAGGGCCGCGCGCGCTGGATTCGGATCGGATTTAGCCGGTTGCTGTCCTCAGATCTTGACGCCGGTTAGATTGAATTGTATAACCAAATTACCGCACGAGACATGCTTCATTTTATCCGCTTCTGGGTCGGTGCCCAATAAATAAATGGTTAACAATTATCCCCTTGCAGATCCTGAATCGCTGCGCAGCGCCATGCGAAAATGGGTTGCCGGCGTGACGGTGGTCTCCAGCGCTTTTGAGGGTGAAGAACACGGGATGACCGTCAGTTCATTCACGTCGATCTCTGCCCAGCCGCCGATGATCCTGGTTTCGCTGGAGAGCAGCACGCGGACGCATGCTCTTATTTTTCTGTCCGGTTTCTTTGGGGTGACCATCCTGGAGCAGGGTCAGGAATGGCTCTCCGAGCGCTTCGCCGGGCGCACCGGCCTGGAGAGCGGCCGTTTTTCCGGTCTGAATACCTTCACGATGATCTCCGGAAGCCCCCTGCTCGAAGGCGGCCTGGCGTATTTTGACTGCCGGGTGGTGAACACCGTACGCGCCGGCGGGTCGACGGTATTCCTGGCCGAGGTGATGGCTGCCCGGGCTTCCGAAAACTCCGCTGCCCTGGTTTACGCAAACCGCACCTACCGGAGGTTAGCGCAATGACCGTGCACTCGCTTTCGAAAATGGAGCAGGACTGCCTGCTGGATATCGCCAGGCGGGCGATCAGCCTGGCAGCTCGCGGCCAGCGCCTGCCGCCCCTGGCGATCGACAGCCTCCCGGACCGGGTGAAAGCTCCCGGGGCCAGCTTCGTCACCCTGACCGAGGGTGGAGATTTGCGCGGCTGCGTCGGCGCGCTGGAAGCCTACCAGTCGCTGGCCGAAGACGTCTGGGAGCATGCCGAAGCCGCGGCCATTCACGATTACCGGTTCCCGCCGCTTCAGGAACCGGAGCTGCCCGGCGTGGAGATCGAAATTTCCTACCTGACCCCTCCCGTACCGCTCGAATACGATACCCCCGCGGAGCTCCTCGCCCGGCTGCGGCCCGGCGTGGATGGGGTTATCCTGCGCGACGGGTTCCACCGGGCAACCTTCCTGCCCCAAGTCTGGGAAAAACTCCCCGACCCGGAGGCTTTTTTATCCCATCTCTGCGAGAAGATGGGCGCGCGCCGGGATCTGTGGCGGCAGAAGCGCCTGCAAGTTTTTACATACCAGGTGGAAAGCTTTGAAGAAGCCCGGCGCTGAGCCGGGTTCGCGCGCCCCAGGAGCGGTCAGATCTCGCCAGGCCCAGCACCCGCACCGCTCCCCCATCTCCAGAGGCCAAGCGGGTTGCCCCCCAGGACCGGGGAGATTCTTTCGGGCAGGCTAGGCCCCCGGCGCGGTTCAGGTTCAGCCCCCCCAGGCGAAATCCCCCGAATGCGGGCGCTCAGACGCGGACATACTGCTCGACCGGGATCACGAAGATCGTCCCGTGGTGGGCCTGCGGTTCTGAGGCGGGCGAGATATTCTTGCGGATCAGCTCGAGGGCTTCGGATACCTGCTGGTCCTCCACGCCGACCAGCAGGGTGGTCGACCCCCGGCGCAGGAATCCTCCGGTCGAGGCGATCAGGGTGACCCGATAATTGCTGGTCGTGAGGGTGTTTGAAACCCTTTCAAGGTCAGAATCGCGTACGATCGCAATGATCAGCTTCATCGCTAAATCTCCTCGAAGCGCTCGACGGGGACGGAGAAGATGGTCGCTCCCCCGATCGTAACCGGGGTCGGCGCGGTGAGCGGCATCGGGGCGCTCTCCAGCGAAACGGGGATATATTCCACGCGCTGCCTGCAGCTTTTCTGCAGGGCCTTCTGCGCGTCCTCAGCTCTCTCACACGGCAGGCCGACGATCAGGGTCACATTCCGCCTTCCGAGGAACCCACCGATACTGGGAAGCCGGGTGATGGTCAGCTTCAGCCGGTTTAAAGCCTGGATCGCAGCCTCAGCATCCTGTTCCTGCACAACCGCAAAGAGCATGTTCGAGCATGCCTGGTTTGGATGGTCGTCTTGGGTCATTCTGCCTCCTGGTCAGCTGCTTGCGCAGAAAGCGCACCTTCCTTTTCAATTATATGGTACGTTCCCGGAGATTCCAGAGTGGCTGTCTTTCCATCTCGAAAGATCACCTGCGTGCTGCCAGCGTCCCGCGTTATTTTCGTTCCCCGATATTGTACCGTAACCTTCCCCGGGAAGGGGTTAATCCCGGAGATCCGCATCTCGTTGGGAGAGATCAACTCGATGCCGAGCAGCTCGAGGAAGATCCCCGCGGGGAACAGCCCCGCGGCGTGATCGCGCTCCCCGAAAGGTTTGCCTGTGACCGCATGGTAATACGGGCGCAGGCAGCCTTCCGTCCGGAGGCAGGCCGACATGGCCTCCATCAGCCCGGTGAAGATTTTTGCCGCTTCTTCCCGCCGGCCGCAGCGGACCAGACCTTCGATCACGAATCCGTTCCAGAGCACCGGCGCCATCGACGGGCCGGCCGCCCCATCCGGTTGGACGGCCCCGGGGCAGGTGGACAGGCCGAAGGGATGCCCGTAGCGCTCCGGATCGGTCAGGCTGCGGGCGACCATCTCCTCGACCTGCTCGGGGCCTGGCATGCCCGCCCACAGCGGCAGAAAGAGGGTGAGGTCTTCGCGCGCGTAATCCACCGTCTCGACGACGATCTGATCCGTGGGGCCGAAGCCTTGCAGCTGGATCCGGCTGAGGTAACTGTATGCCGACCGGCTCGTCAGAACGGCGCGGTCCTCCAGCCATTGGGTCTCCCGGAAGGGAAAGCTCTCCGCCTGCTCCTCGCCGGAGCGGTCTTTCCCGGCGATGCGCAGCTCGACCGGCCTGGGCCCATCCGCCCCCGAAAGAATGCGGATGGCCAGGCGCGCCGGCTCGGGGAGGGGCTGCTCCAGGAGGATTTCATAGGGCGGCTGGCCTTCGAACAGGACGGTTCCGCTCCGACTGGAGTGGCTGTCGCGGTCGCGGTAGGAATAGACCCCACGCCGGTCATCCCACGCTTGCGAGAGCCCCTCCCGCAGCTTTTCAGCGCTGGAGAGCAGGGGCTGAGCGTCTCCGGTGCGGTCGAGCGCGGAGGCGATCTCGGCCAGGCGCTGGCAGTCATTAAATAAGAAAGCAGCCAGCGCCGGGGATTCGATAAGAACAGGGTCGACCCCCTGGCCCCAGGGGACTCCGCGGGCAAAGAGCGGGTTCTCCTCCAGGCCGGTCTGGACGATATGGTCCCATTCGGGGTACCCGTCCTGGTCGCGGTCGTGCGCCGGACTGAACCAGGCTTCCAGGTAAGCGCGCAGGTGCGGAAACACTTTCTCGAGCAGAGCCCGGCTGCCCGTCACCGAATAAACCATCCAGGCCAGCTCCGCGAGGACCGGAGCGGCGAGCAGCCGGCTCCCCTGGCCGGCCAGACCGGGCTTCCAATCCGGGAGGTCTCGGGTGAAGAAGTTCAGCAGCAGCCCTTCCACCAGG
>JAJYJF010000211.1 GCA_021796375.1 Chloroflexota bacterium
AGATTTTTTCCAGCCGGTAGCGGGCCGTCTGGGCTGTCGCGGTAAACGCGGCGGCGCTGGTGACCGGCTCGTCCAGCAGGCGGTTGTACAGCTGGGTGTCGTTTAGCAGCAGGGCTTGATTTTTAGCGGAAAGCGCTCCGATGGAGTGCTCCGCCCGGTCGATCATCAGCAGCATCCGCTCGGTATAGTACAGTTGCGCGTGGATGGCGGTGGCCGCCGGGCAGGGACTGTTAACTTCGCGCTCGATGCCGCCTTTCCAGCCGGTAACCGAGGCCAGCCGCGGGTCATCCGCCAGGTGGCACGAAACACAGTAGTTCCCGGTGGGGAGAGAAGAACCGCTGGTGAGCGCCAGGGCTGGAGCGGGACTCGCCGAAGGCGCGTTGGAAGAGGCCAGGATGACCGATGCAGCGGCCAGCGCTGTCACCGCGAGAACTGCCAGGAATGGGATCGCGGCCCTTCGATTCATCTGCTCTCGTCCCCGGACATGGTTTCACCGCCGGATTCGGGATCGCCCGGCGCCGTCAGGATCCAGCGAAGCACACCGTAGTAGGCGAGAAGGACCGATCCGCACAGGAGAATAGTGAAGATCGAACCAACGGTGGGGGTATTAAGCAGCCAGTGAACCATCCTCTTCTCCTAAATCGAAGGCCGGACCGCTTCTCCCTGGGCCAGCTCGCGCGCTTTGCGCCTCACGGCTTCCACGGCCTCGCCTTCTTCGACCTCCCAGATGGAGATCGCCGGGAAAACCTTGAAGAAGAGCAGGAACGAGAGAACCAGCAGCGCCATCGACCCAAAGCTGATGGCGATCTCGGTCAGGCTGGGGGTATAGACGGCGGGAAGCAGCCCCAGGGAGGGGCGGGTCAGGGTCGGCGTCACGATGAGGAAACGCTCGATCCACATCCCGATGACGATGCCCACCGAGGCGATAAAAGTCCCGAGCGGGGTGCGGCCCTTGCGGCGGATCAGGATGGCGAAGGGGAGGATCAGATTCCCCGCCAGCATGATCCAGAATTCCGGCGCAAATTCGCCCCCCAGGACGGCCTGCAGCACCCGGTGCTCGTCCGTCAGGGAACCATACCCGGTGGTCAGGTATTCCGACAGCGTAAAGTATGCCCAGAAGGCGCTCAACACGAGCAGGAGGATGCCGAGGTAGTTGTACTGTTTTTCCCCGATCCACGGCTCCAGGTGGAACATCGAGCGGACCGTCGACATCAGGATGAACAGCATGGCGATGCCGGAGAAGATGGCCCCGACCACGAAGTACGGGCCCAGGATCGTGGAGTGCCACATCGGCTGCATGGTCATCCCGAAGATCCACGCCGCGACCGAATGCACCGAGACCACCATCGGGAGGAGGATAATCGCCATGATGCCGATGGCTTTCTCCAGCCGCCGGCGCTGCTCCGCGCCGCCGCGCCATCCCAGCGACAGAAAGGTATACAGCCGGCGGCGCCAGGCCGCCGCGTCGAGCATGTGGTCTCGCAGGTGGGCCAGATCTGGAATCAAGGGGAGATACAGGTAGAGCAGGCTGCTCAGCAGGTACACCCCGATGCAGAAGACGTCCCACAGCATCGGCGATTCGATGCGCCCGTAGAGAAACAGGAACAGGACCCGGTCCGGCCGGCCCATATCGAACCAGATCTGGATCACGCCGATGATCAAGGCGATGACCGTGATCGCCTCGGCGATGCGGGTGATCGGGCGGCGCCATTCCGCCTGGGTGACGCGCAGGATGGCCGAGATCATCGTGCCGGCGTAGCTGAAGCCGATGAAGAATACAAAGTTGGTGATGTAAAACCCCCAGTAGAGCGGACGGCCGAGACCCGTAACGCCCAGCCCGACCGCCCACTGCCTGGCGAGCGCGGCCACCCCGGCCAGGAAGACAAGACCCAGGCCGGCCAGGAGATAATAAAACCCGGGTCCGGTGCGGCGCAGCGGCTGGAGGACAACTTGCTCGAGTTTCGTCTCGTGGGCGGGTGCTGGTCTCATCTACCCTGCTTTCAAGTAATACACCTTGGGCTGGGTGCCCATCTCTTCCTGGAGCCGGTAAGCGCGCGGGCTGGCAGCCAGCTCCGCGACGAGGCTTTTCGGGTCGTCCAGGTCGCCAAAATAACGCGCGTGGGCCGGGCAGGTTTCCACACACGCGGGGACGTAGTCCGCGGCGGAAAACGGCCGGCCCTCGGCCGCTGCCTTCTCTTTCGCCTTCCGCAGCCGCTGGACGCAGAAAGTGCATTTCTCCGTCACACCCCTCGGCCGCGGGGCCACCTCCGGATCGGGATTGAGGTGCGCCTTGAGGGGCGCGGGCCACTCCGGGGCGTACCAGTTGAAATACCGCGCCTGATACGGGCAGGCCACCGTGCAGAAACGGCAGCCGATGCAGCGCTCGTAGTTGATCAGCACCACGCCCTCATCCGTCTGATACGTGGCCTGGACCGGGCAGACGTTCACGCAGGGGGGATTGTCACAGTGCATGCAGGGCCGGGGGATCAAGGTCTCGGTGACATTGGGGTACTCCCCCTCCGCAAACGGCAGGACCTCATTCCAGAGGATCGCGCGCCCCATGGCAGCCTGGTTCGCTCCGGCGATGGGGGTGTTGTTCTCCATCCGGCAGGCCGCGGTGCAGCTCTGGCAGGCCACGCACTTATCCAGGTCGATGACCATTCCCCAACGGGGCATCCTTTACCTCCACAGGTAAAACCACAAGTTAAACCCGGTAGACCCGGACACGCGTCGGGCCTCCGACCGCCAGCCCGCTGAGGGGCTCGCTTCCGAACGTGATCAGGCTATTGGGGTTGACGCCCACTGCCTGGCGGTCCGGCACGCCGCGGCCCCACTGCGTCCAGGTCTGGTGCCCCTGGCCGGGGGGCAGGAAGACGGCATCCGGCCAGAGCCCGGCGCGGACGCGCACCACCGCCCGGACGCGGCTGTCGGCGGATTCGACCCACACCGGATCGCCGTCCTTCAGGCCGAGCGACCGCGCCGCCGGCTGGCTGATCTCGACCCAGCTGGCCCATTTCACATAACCCTGCAGGCCGTAGCATTCCTCCAGCGTCGGGAGGATGCCCTGCCACTCCTGCGACTGGGGCATCACCGCCTGGGTGACCAGCAGGAAGGGGTATTCGCGGGCGCCCGCGGCGCTCTCTTCCAGGGCAGGCGGGATGACGAAATGGGGCAGGCAGGCCTGATCCGCGTCCGTGCCCAGGGCGGCGAACAGCTCGCGCGAGAAGAAATCGAAGCGGCCGTCTTTCGGGGCGTTCAGGCGGTCGCGGCCCACCACCTCCTGCCAGGCCTGGCTGCCGGGCGTGGCGTTGAAATACACCAGCTGCGACCAGTTTCCATTGGCGTCCAGCTTTTTCCAATCCAGCGGCGAGAGCCGGTCCTTGACCAGCTCCTTGTAGGAGGCCCAGGGCAGCGCCTGCACCAGGGGGCCGCCGATGCGCCGGGCCAGCTCCAGCAGAACGTCTCCCGGGTTGCGCGTATCGCCCACCGGGTCGACGGCCGGCCGGCGCAGGGAGATCCCCGGGTATCCGGTGCCTTCCAGGTAATCGTCGCCCCAGATTTCGAGGAAGGTGCTGGCGGGCAGGATCAGATCCGCGTGCGCGGCGCTTTCATCCAGGGTGGTGGCAAAGCTCACCACGAACGGGACCTTCAGCAGCGCCTCGATCGTGCGCCCGCCGTTGGGCATCTCGTAGGCGGGGTTGGCGTTCAGCAGGAAGAGCATTTCAAGCGGGTAGGGCTGGTCCGCCAGGATGCGCTCGGGGATATTCTGGCAGGCCGAGATGGCCAGCGGGAACTGCGTCCCCGCCCCATCCAGGCGCTCGACAGCTTCGCCGGCCCGGGCCGGCGGATCGAGGGCGTAGCCGGGCCAGTCTTTCAGGCTCGGGAAGCGCTGGACGATCACGCCGCCCGGCGTGTCGATCGAGCCGACGAGCGCGTTGAGCGCGTTCACCGCGAGGGCCGTGTACAGCCCGTTTCCGTCGGAAAAACCGCCCGCCTCGGTGGGGAGGATGGCGACCGCGGGGGGATTGCTGGCAAACTCGCCCGCCACCCGGGCGATCACGTCGGTGGCGATGCCCGTGATGGCCGAGACGCGCTCGAGGGTGTAGGTTTCGAGCACCAGCGACTTGAAGCCCTGGTGAGTGACCCCGTCTGCGCCGGTAAAGTCTTCAAAGCCAAAAGTAAAATCGCGCACGAACGTCGCGTCGTACAGCCCGCTGTTGATGATGACGTTCGCCATGCCCAGCGCCAGTGCGCCGTAGGCGCCGGGGCGGATGGGGATCCACTCATCCGCCTTGGCGCCGGTGGCGGAGAGCCGCGGGTGTACCGCCACCAGCTTTCCCCGTTTCGGACGGCCGCGGTGCATGAAAGCGGCGGCCCCTATGGCGCCGATCAGGTTCCGGCCGGCTTCGAGCAGGTTTCCGCCGAAGGTCATCACATAGCCGGCGTTGGCGATGTCGTAGACCGGTGAAACGTTCACCCCCTGGGAGAGCCACACGGCCATCCGCGCGGCGCCCTCGCCCAGGCTTTCGGTTGAGATGGCGTTCGGCGAGCCGTACCCGCGCATGAAATGCTGGACCAGCTGGCGCATCTGCCCGCGCAGATCGCCATGCAGCAGGGCCACGCTGTGAGGGCGGCCGGCCACCCGCAGCGAGAGCATCTTGTTGGCGACCAGGGTCAGCGCTTCGTCCCAGGAGATCTCCTTCCAATCCCCCGAGCCGCGCTGGCCGGTTTGAATGCGGGGGCGGGCGATCCGCTCCGGGCTGTAGAGAGCCTCCAGCGCGGTCTGACCCTTGAGGCAGCAGACGCCCTGGTTGAGCGGGTGCAGCGGGTTCCCCTCAACTTTCACCGCTTTGCCGTTCACCACGCGCACCTCGAGCCCGCAGCCCGATGGGCACAGCGCGCAGGTGGTTTTGACCAGCGTCTCTTCCAGGGCAGCCGGCTTCACGCTGGGGGACTTGTCGAGCACCTTCCACCCGGCCAGACCGGCGCCTGCCACCGCGGTCAGCGCGCCCAGTTTGAGAAAATCCCGGCGGGAGAACCGGGTCTCTAGCGCTCTGAAAGCGAAGC
>JAJYJF010000212.1 GCA_021796375.1 Chloroflexota bacterium
AAGGTGCGCAGCTCGGCCAGCGCTTCCGGATCGGGCTTGGGCAGCTCTGGAAACTCGGATTGGATCGCCCCGAGGATCTCTACCTTTTTGATCGAATCGATGCCCAGATCGGCCTCCAGATCCATATCCGGCTCGATCATCTCTTCGGGGTAGCCCGTTTTCTCAGAGACGATCTGGAAGAGCGCCTTGGAGATCAATTCCGGGCTGATGCCCTGAGCGGCGGGCGCGCTGGCTTTCGGCGCGGGAGCCTCGGGCTCGGCGGCCGGTTTTTGAGCCGGCGGCGGGACCGGTCTAGCCTCCTCAACGGGCAGAACAATCGCAGGTTTCTGATCTGGCTTCGCGGGAGGCTGAGGCGCCGGCGTAGGTTGCACCCGCGGAGCGGAATAACCTGCCGCGGGGGCGGGCGCCACCGGTACGGCGCCGGTGACCAGCGCCTGCTGCTGCTGGATGAGCTGGAACAGACCCTGGGTAAAACTGCTCTGGTTCTGCAGGTACTGCTCGTGGACCTTCAGCGTGGCCTGCTGGTGCTCGTGGAATTTCGCCAGGCTGCGCTCCAGGCTTTCCGCGGCGGCGCTGGAGCTGTCGCCCGAGCTGGCCTTCGAGAAACCGGCCTGGACGAGCTGGGAGAAGGTGCGCGCGTACTCGGTTTCGCCGCTTAAATACTGCTCGTGGACGCGCAGGGTTTCTTTCTGCAGCGCCTGGATCTGCTCCAGGTTGCGCGCCATCAACTCGGTCGCCTGAGGCGATAGGGAAGCCGGAGCGGGATGGAGCTCCGCGGCCGCGGAGGAAGTTGACCGGCTCTCCGCCGGCTGTGCCGGCGTTTGGGCGGCGACCTTGCCGTTCGCCTTCTCCGCGGGCTCCTGCGTCCGCTTCATAATCGACAGGGTGTCCCCATCGTGCAGCGCGTTTTGAAACGTGGAGCGGGTTTTCTCGGTCATGTACAGACCGCCGTTCAGCTTGACGGTCACGGGGCTCTTCTTTTTTAGATTCGGGGTTTTCACGTCCGGGTATGGGTCGAGGACGCCGAGCTTCAGGCCGGCGACCTTGAGCTGCACGTAGGCGTCCCGGAGCTGGCGGTCGCTGTCCTGGTTGGCGTTCGCGTTCAGCGCGACTGCCAGGTGCGGTTTATCCGCCAGGGTGTTTTTGACCAGGCCGGTCAGCACGTTCTTGGGGCCGAACTCGATGAAGAAATATCCGCCCGCGGCGTGCAGGTTCTCGATTTCATCCTTGAACAGCACCGGCTTGAGGATGTGACCTTCGAGCGTGGCTTGAATGGCCGCAGGATCGGCCGGATGCGGCTGGGCAGTCGTGTTCGAGAAGACGGGGATGACCGGCGGGCTGAACCTGACCGACCGGATTGCCTCAGCAAAGGGTTTCTGGGCATGACCGACCAGCGGGGTGTGGAAAGCCGCGGAGACGGGCAGCTGCACCACCGAAAAGCCTTTCTCGGTGAGGACCTGCTTGATATTGGCGATATCCGCTTTGGCGCCGGCCAGGGCAGCCTGGTTCTTGGAGTTGAAGTTCGCCAGGGTGATTTCAGGATGCCCGGCGATCTCCTCCTGGATTTTAGCGATATCGCCTTTGACGGCGATCATCGTGCCGGCCTCGAAGTTTGGATCGTCCGGGGCGGCCATGGCTTTCCCGCGCGAGCGGGCGAGGAAGAAATAATCCTGATCGGAGAGGACGCCGCCTGCCCAGAGCGCGGTCAGCTCGCCAAAGCTGTGCCCAGCAACGAAATCGATGCGCAGCCCCGCGGCTTTCATCAGGCGGAACAAGCCCACCCCGAAAATGCCGATCGAAGGCTGGGCGTACTCGGTGCGCTGGAGGGTCTTCGAGGCGGCTTCTTTCTCAGCCGCTTCGAAGACTGGCTGCGGGAAGATTTTCCGCGAAAGAGGTTCGGCGCCCTGGCTGGCGAACAGCTGGTCCATCTCGCCAAACGCCTGGCGGAAGGCCGGGAAGCCGATCGCCAGCTCCTTCCCCATGTCTACATACTGCGATCCCTGACCGGAGAAAAGCGCGACGACCTTTCCCTCAGGGTTCAGACTTTCCTTCCGGTAATAGATGCCTTTTGGATGGTCCCAGGCGGGAGAATCCGGCTTGGAAGCGAACTGCTCCAGCGCGAGCCGGAGGAGCTCGGCCGCCTCAGCGGGGGCGGCGGCGGTGAACCCCAGGCGCGCGTCGGCCGCCGGGATGACCCGCTCCTGGCTGGCGGCTGCCAGGGAATTCAAGAAATACACCCCCTCAGGCTCGCCAAGCTTGCTGAGGGCCTCCCGGCAGACAGCCTGCAGTTCGGCTGGATTTTTCGCCGCCAGCAGGATGGTTTTCGCAGTCGTCTGGAGCCGGTAAGCGGCGGAATGGTCAGGCTGGTATTCTTCCAGCGCCACGTGGTAGTTCGTCCCGCCGAAACCGAAGGAAGAAACGCTGGCGCGGCGCGGGGAGCCGTCGGCGGGTTGGATCCAGGGCCGTGTTTCGGTATTGATGTAGAAAGCCGAGTTTTCCAGCTCCAGCTTCGGGCTGGGTTTGGTCACGTTGATCGTGGCGGGCAGCACCTTGTGGTACAGGGCCAGGGAGGTCTTGATCAGCGACGCGGCTCCCGCGGCGGCCTTGGTATGGGCGATCTGGGATTTGACGCTGCCCAGAGCCACGGAGTGCAGGGGAGCCCGGGCTTCGCCGAACACCTCGCGAAGCGCTTCCACCTCGGCCGGGTCTCCAGCGGCAGTTCCCGTGCCATGAGCTTCCACCAGGCCGACGGTGGCCGGGGAGTACCCGGCTTCTTCGTAGGCGCGGCGCAGCGCCAGCGCCTGCCCGTACGGGCGCGGCGCGTAAATGCTTTTATAGCGGCCATCGCTCGAGGCGCCAACGCCCTTGATAACCGCGTAAATCCGGTCACCGTCCTGCTCGGCATCCGCGAGGCGCTTGAGGACCAGCATTCCAATGCCTTCGCCGACCATCATCCCGTCGGATTGGGCATCAAACGTGCGCACGGTCTGCGATTTCGTAAAGGCGGGTGTCTTGCTGAAGCACATGTACCCGCCGATCGAGTTGTCGGTGTCGACGCCGCCGGTGATCATCAGATCCGCGCGGTGCTCGACCAGCTCGCTGACGGCGACTTTTAAGGCCGCCAGGGAGCTCCCGCAGGCGGCATCGACCACGCTGTTCAACCCCCCGAGGTCGAGGCGGTTGGCTATCCGGCCGGCGATCACGTTGCCGATCGTGCCCGGAAAGGAGTTCTCTTCCCAGCCGACATAAGCGAGCTTGATCCGCTTGACAATCTTCTGGACGTCTTCTTCGGGCAAGCCGTAGCTGCGCAGCACCTTTTCCCAGACCGGGTATTGCAGGCGGGTCAGCAGAGGCTGATAGAGCTTCATCCCCACCCCGACCACCCCCAGCACCACGCCGGCTTTTTCGCGATTGAAGTTGTGTGTTTCGTTATATCCCGCATCTTCCAGGGCATCCCGGGCGACGACCAATCCGATCAACTGCGAGACATCCGTGGCCTCGAGGATATTGGGGGGCAGTCCGAACTCAACCGGGTCAAAATCGATGTCAGGGATAAAGCCGCCGCGCTTGCAGTAAGTTTTATCCGGGGCAGCCGGATTGGGATCGTAGTAATCGTCAATATTCCAGCGAGAGGGGGGCACATCGGTGACGCAGTCGATTTTCTTGAAAATATTGTCCCAATATTCTTGCAGGTTGTGAGCAGCGGGAAACAGGGAAGCCATCCCCACCACCGCGATCGGGGTGGAAACAATTTTTCCCTGCTGTGCAGTCTCCCGGTCTGCATTTTTTTGCTTCATTCGGATTCCTCCAGCATTTTTCGGGATGTTCAGGTAAAACCGTATGGCAAACAGGATTAAAATGCGCCATTTTTCAGGTGCACCTGATCACTATAACCCCACCTTTTCTGGATGGGTACGCAGCAGCGGCGGGGTTTTATGCTTCGCGAGATGGAATAATCAGCCCGGCACAGGGATAAGGTTATTCAAATTCTCGGTGGTAATGGGCAGATCTAAGACCGCAGCGCCCGGAATCATACCACCCCTTCCGTCGAAGCGCAAAATGAGGGGGGATTACTTTTCTCTCAGGCGGAGGTCCAGGGCCGTGTAGCGTTCCGCGACTTTGTTGTTGGAAACAGCGATCCGAATCGCGCGGCGGTCGCCGACGAACACGCACAGCCGCCGGGCGCGGGTGATGGCGGTGTAGATCAGGTTGCGCTGCAGCATCAGGTAGTGCTGGGTGACCATCGGGATCACCACCGCCGGGAACTCGGAGCCCTGAGATTTGTGCACCGAGATCGCGTACGACAAGACGAGCTGGTCCGCTTCGGTCCAGTCGTAGCTGGTGCTGCGGCCGTCGAAATCGATGGTCAGGCTGTGATCTTCAAGCGAGAGCCCGGAGACCCAACCGATATCCCCGTTGAAGACCTCTTTTTCGTAATTGTTCTGGATCTGCATCACCTTATCGCCCATTCGAAACAGCTGGCCGTAGAGCGAGCGCTCGGGTTTGGCCGGCGAAGGTGGGTTGAGGGCTGCCTGCAGGCGGAGGTTCAGCGCGTCTACCCCGACCGCGCCGCGATACATCGGGCTGATCACCTGGATCTCATCGCGAGGGCTGAGCCCAAAGCGCCGCGGAATCCGCTCGCAGACCACGTCCTGCAGCCATTGGGCTGCGTCCTCGGCCGTGTCCGCCGGAAAGAGGAAGAAATCGCGGTTATCCTGGCGGAGTACCGGCATCTGGCCCTGATGGATGCGGTGGGCGTTGGTGATAATCTGCGACCCGGCGGCCTGGCGAAAAATCGCATTCAGCCGGGTGACTGGCACGAGCTGGCTGTCGATGAGGTCGCGGAGGACATCGCCGGCGCCGACCGATGGGAGCTGGTCGACGTCGCCCACCAGCAGCAGGTGGGTCCCCGGCCGGAGGGCTTTCAGCAGGTGGTTGGCCAGCAGCAGGTCGAGCATCGAGGCTTCGTCCACCACGAGCATATCCAGGTCGAGCGGGTTCTCGGCGTTGAATTCGAACCCCATGCCGGGAGAAAACCCGAGCAGGCGGTGGATGGTCGAA
>JAJYJF010000213.1 GCA_021796375.1 Chloroflexota bacterium
TGTATAATCCAGATCAGGATGGCCTCCGCTCTCCTCGCCACCAAGTTTTATATTCCACCGGTTCGCGCAGGAGCGATTGCGCGCCCGCGCCTGATCGAAAAACTGGCATCCGGGGTTCAGCACCCGGGCTGCTTCGTCTTGCTGTCCGGACCGGCCGGGTTTGGGAAGACCACCTTGCTCAGCGCCTTCGCCGCCCAGGCCCGGCATCCCGTCGCCTGGCTCTCGCTGGACGGAGGTGACAGCGACCCGAACCGGTTCTGGACCTACCTGGTCACCGCCTGCCAATCCGCGCTGGGCGGGGTCGGCGAAACCGCGCTGGACCTGCTCCACACGCCCCAGCCTATGGCTGAGGAGACCATCCCGACCCTGCTCATCAACGACCTGACCAGTCAGGGCCAGGTGCTCGTCCTGGTCCTGGACGACTATCACGCCATCCAGAACCCTTCGCTCCACCAGGGCCTGCTGTTCCTGCTCGATCATCTGCCGCCCAACCTGCGCCTGATCGTATCCACGCGCAGCGACCCGCCCTGGCCGATGGCTCGCTTCCGCGCGCGCAACCAGCTGGTCGAAATCCGCGCCCAGGATTTGCGCTTTCGCCCGGAGGAGGCGGCTGAGTTTCTCAACCAAACCATGGGGCTGAGCCTTTCCCCCCGGGAGCTGGCGGCCCTGGAAGAGCGCACGGAGGGCTGGATCGCCGGCCTGCAGCTGGCAGCCTTATCGATGCAGGGCCGCAGCGACGCCGGGGCGTTCATTCAAGCCTTCACCGGGAGCCATAGTTACATCGCCGAGTACCTGGTCGATGAAGCCCTCAAGCGCCAGCCCGAAGAAATGCAGGCGTTCTTGCTGCAAACCTCCATCCTGGACCGCTTGAGCGCCGGCCTGTGTGAAGCGACCGCTGGCTGTCCGGACGGGCAGGGCAGGCTCAGGGCTCTGCAGCAAGCCAATCTCTTCATCGTCCCCCTGGATGACGAGGGGCGCTGGTTTCGCTATCACCATCTGTTCGCCGATCTCCTCCGCGCGCGCCTCCAGGGCGGCCTGCCGAAAGCTGCCATCGACGAGCTTCACCGGCGCGCAGCGGCCTGGTACGAACGGAACGGGATGACCGCCGAGGCGGTGGAGCATGCCCTGGCGGCCGGGGATGACGCCCATGCCGTGCGCCTGATCGAACTGGCGGCCCTGCCGATGGTGCTGCAGGCCCACGTGCGGACGGTCGAAGGCTGGCTGCGGGCCATTCCTCCCCGGTATTTTGTGAAAAACCCCCGCATCAACATGGCTTATGCCTGGATGAATTTGCTGCGCGGAATGCCGCTCCAGGCCGCCCCATTCATCGACCGCCTGCGGATCATCTTCTCCTCGCCGGACTGCGACTGCGCAGACCCCTCGCTCCAGGCCGAGTGGCTGGCGATCCAGGCCGAGCTGCTGATCTCGCAAGGAAAACCCGAGGAGAGCCGCAATCTGGCCATCCAGGCGCAGCAGATGCTGCTCGACGTGGACCCGGATGTGCGCGGCATGATCTCCGTCACGCTGGCAAAAGCTTACCAGGTTGCGCTCGACTACGACCGCGCGGCAGAGGTCTTTCAGGTGATCGTCCAGGATGCCAGGCGCAGCGGCGACATGACCTTCGAAATCCTGGGCGCCTCCGGGCACGCGCAGATGGTGCTGAAGCAGGGACGCCTCCACCAGACCTATGAAATCGCTCAAGAAGGCATCCGCCGGCTGGAAATGTCCGGGAAAAAGGTCCCCTTCAGCGCGACCCTGTATGGAGAGTTGGGGGAGGTGGTCTATTATTGGCGCCAGCTCGATCGGGCCAGGGATTATTTCCGCCGCTCCATGGAGGCCAGCGGGAAAAGCGGTTACAGCGACCCCGAGATTTATTTCCACCTCATGCTGTCGAAAATATGCCAGGTGGAGGGCGACCTCGCCGGCGCATTTGCCGAAATGGAAAAAGCCAGCCAGCTGGCCAGCCTCATCCCACCGGCCATGGTCCGGGAGAATGTCATCGCGCAGGGGGTCTGGGTCGATCTGGCCGTGGAGCGGCCGGCGGCGGCCGAGCAGCTGCTCGCGGCGGATGGGTTCCGCTTCGGCGGAACGTTTGGCTGCCCTGCCCTCCCTCCTGGCGCTCCGGTCAGGCTGGAAATGGGACTGCTGTATAACAGCGCCTTCCGCATCCTCCTCTACCACGCCAGGCGCAGCCCGGACCCCGCGACCCTGAAGCGCGGGATCGACCTGGCGGAGCGCGTGCTCGCCGGAGAAATCCGCTGCCAGCTCCTTCCGGTCGCCTTGGAGACGCTGCTGCTGCTCAGCCAGATGTACGCCGTCCTGGGCGAGACAGATCAAAGCCTGGCCGCAGTCTCCCGGGCCCTGAGGCTGGCCGAGCCGGAAGGGTTTATCAGCCCGTTTGTGGAGGAAGGGGAAGCGATAAGATCGCTGATTTTAGAGTGTCGGTTGAGGATTGGAAAAACCGGCCGAGAACAGCTGCGGAACTTTATCGATCTCGTCCTCGACGCCTTCCCCAAAAAGGAAATCCTGGATCATTCAATACAACCATTTCTCAACACCCGTCCCACCGCAGGTGCGGATCAGCAATCTACAGTCTCCAATCTCGTTGAGCCGCTGACGGCGCGCGAGCTCGAGGTGCTGCGCCTGCTCGCGGGGGGCGACTCCAACCAGACCATCGCCGAAAAGCTGGTGATCTCGGTCAGCGCGGTGAAGAAGCACACCGGGAATATCTACGGCAAGCTGGCGGTCAGCAGCCGCACCCAGGCCGTCTCACGCGCCCGCCAGTTGGGCTTGCTCGTCCCGGATCCGTAACTTCCCCTTTCCCAAAAACAGCTGCGCTCCAGAGCAGGTATACGAAAGTACACCCGCTCTTTTTTTGCCTCCGCTCGAAGACACCACCTTGGTGCAGTGACACGGCCCTCCCCGCTGCCTATACTGATTTCAAAACGAGATTGAGAAGGAGATAGAAATGACCGCACATACTCTGATCCTCCGCCAGGAGAACGCCCAAAGCGAAACGGCGGCTTCTCCCTGGCAGACCATCTGGAAGCTGGGCGGGACCGCAGCGCTGTTGATCCTGCTGACCGCCCTGGCTGAAATCCTGATCACCTTCCTGCCGGGAGGCTATACGACCGCGGAGACGGTGACGGATTGGTTCGCCCTGCTGCAAGCCAACCCGTTCCTGGGCCTGCGCAACCTGGGCCTGCTCAATATGGTGATGACCGCGCTGGGCATCCCGCTGACGTTCGCGCTGTACTGGGCCCACCGGAAGGTCAACGCGCCTTTTGCCGCCCTGGCGCTGATCCTGGCGTTGATCGGGGCGGCCGTCTTTTACGCGACCAACCGGGCTTTCCCGATGCTGGCGCTGAGCGCGCAGTACGCCGCCTCCAGCAGCCAGGCGGAAAGGGCGATGCTCGAGGCGGCCGGACAGGCCATGCTGGCCGTCGGCCAGAGCCACACCCCCGGCACCTTCCTGGCCTTCTTCTTCTCGGAAATCGCCGGCGTCCTGATGGCGGTGGTGCTGCTGCGGGGAGGACTGTTTAAAAAGGCGGCCGCGCTCGCGGGTATGATCGGGTACGGCTTTTTGCTGGTCTTTGATGTCCTTTCCTCTTTCGTGCCGTCCACCCACGCCGCCATCCTGATCCTGGCCATGATCGGGGGGCTGTCCAATCTCGCCTGGTACGTCCTGGTCGGTCTGGATCTCTTCCGCCTCGGGCAGGCCGAGGGGCGCGGTGCGAAATGACCGCATCAACTTTCACCCTGCCGGAAAAGCCGTCGAAGGCCCTTTATCAGGTTGCCGGAACGATGGCGCTGTTGATCGCGCTCGCCGGGCTGATCGATGCCCTGACTTCCATGGGAATCGAAGCCCGCGACAACCGCACCGTCCAGGCCGCCGAGTGGTTCCGGCTGTTTCAGGCGAACCGGCTGGCGGCCTTCAGCAGTCTGGGTGCGATCAATATCATTACCCTCTCCCTGGGCATCCCGGTATACCTGGCCTTCAACCAGGCGTACCGGCAGCAACGCCCGGCCCGGGTGGCTTTCGCCTCGGTCCTGTTTTTCGCCGGGACGGCGGTTTATCTCTCGAGCAACGCGGTTTTTTCGCTGTTCGCGCTCAGCCAGCAGGTCCCGGCCGCGACCGCGGCACAAAAACCGGTTCTGGAAGCGGCCGCGGGCGCCTTGCTGGCCCAGGGCGCCGACCTGACCTCCGGTACGTTCCCCGGCCTGCTCTTAACCCAGGCGGCCGGCCTCCTGATGACCAGCGCCATGCTGCGGAGAAGCGCGTTTGGCCGCTGGGCCGGGCGAGCGGGCCTGGCCGGCTTCAGCCTGATGATCGTATTTTTCAGCCTGACAGCTTTCTCTCCCGAGCATTATGCCGCCGCCATGCTGCTGGCGGCGCCGGGCGGGCTGCTCCTGACGGCTTACCAGCTCCTGCTGGCGCGGGCCTTCTTCGGGTTGGGGAAAGCCTCCGCGGGAGACGCGAAATGACCCGCCGCCCCATCCACCGCCGGCAGTTTTTGCGGCTGGCCGGCGCCGCGCTGGGAGCCAGCGCGCTGGCCGGCTGCGGGCTGGCCGCGGCGGCCGCAGGTGTGTTCGATGAAACCCCACCGGCCGCGCCCATGCCGGATATCACCTTTGGAGGAAACCAGATGGACCCGAAAATTCTTGTCGCGTATGCCAGCCAAGCCGGATCCACCGCCGGAGTGGCTGAAGCCATCGGCCAGGCGCTCGCCAGAAACGGCATCCCGGTAGACGTGCGCCCCATCACGGCGGTTGACGACCTGAGCTCATACCGGGCGGTGGTGCTGGGCAGCGCCATCCACAGCGGCGAGTGGCTGCCCGAGGCGCAGGCCTTCGTCCAGCGCCGCCAGGAGGCGCTCCGGCGCATCCCCACGGCGCTCTTCCAGGTTTGCATGATGATGGCTGCGGGTTCCGAACAGTACCAGCGCATGACGGACGGCTGGTTTGAGCCGGCGGCAGCGGCGGTCCATCCCGTCGCGAAAAAAAGCTTTGCCGGGGCGCTCGTGCTGAACCGGTATCCCAAGCT
>JAJYJF010000214.1 GCA_021796375.1 Chloroflexota bacterium
TGGATCCGCATGGGCGACTATCACCACCGCACCGGATACGGGCTGGCAGGCGAGCTCCTGGACCGGGGGATCGTCCCGCGCGGGGTCTTTGCGGTGAACGATGCCTTTGCCCTGGGCGTCTTGCAGGGCGTCCGCGAGCGCGGCCTGCGCGCCCCAGAAGACGTGGCCATCATCGGCTTCGACGACATCCCTATGGCCTCCTTCCCGGAGATCCAGCTTTCCACGATCTCGCAGCCCAAGCGGGAGATGGGCCGCCTGGCGGTGGAAATCCTGCACCGCCAAGTCGAGAGCCCGGAAACGGCCCGTCCCAGCCAGGTGCTGCTGCCGCCGCGCTTGGTCGTGCGCAGGACCTCTGCGGCGGCGCCGGGAAAGCCCCCGGCGAGCCCGCTCCCGGTGGATTGACCGCTCCCGAGACCGGGGGGATTGCGCCCGGAGCGCAATCCTCCCGGTTTTTTGCTAAAATGGGGATAGTGCTCGATCGATAAAACTCAAGGGAGGAAATGGAATGGCGGAATTAACTCGGTTCGGGGATGCAGTCTGGCAGGGAGATCTGCGCGGCGGGGGTGGGACCGTCTCGACCGGCAGCGGCGCGGTCCGCGGCCAGGCCTATTCGTTCCACACGCGCTTTGAGAATGAGCCGGGGACCAACCCGGAAGAGCTGATCGCGGCGGCTCACGCCGCCTGCTACAGCATGGCGCTTTCAGCCGGGTTGAGCCGGGCGGGCTTTACGCCGGATTCAATCCACACCCACGCGATCCTGACCATGGAGCAGGACAGCGGCGGCTGGTCGGTGACGCGCGTCCGCCTGGAGGTTGAGGGGAAGGTGCCCAACATCGACGCGGCCGCCTTCCAGCGCGAGGCCGAGGAGGCCAAGCGGACCTGCCCGGTCTCGCGCCTGCTGGCGCCCGGCCTGAAAAGTATTGACCTGACCGCGACCTTGAAATAGCGGGCAGCGCCCATTCCCCCGGACCGCGGCCCTGGCCGCGGTCGCGGGGCTCGAGGTCAGCTCCGCGTCCCCTCGATGGCCGCGAGCACGCGCTCGGGCGTGGCGGGGATCCGGCGGATGCGCGCGCCGATGGCACGCGAGAGCCCGTTGATGACCGCGGGCGCCGTCGGCATGATCGCCGCTTCGCCCAGTCCCTTCGCGCCGAGCGGCCCGTGGAAGCTCGGCACCTCGACCAGCACCACATCCATCCTGGGCGTATCGGCCACGATGGGCAGCAGGTAATCGGCGAAGCCGGTGGTGACGCCGGGGACGTATTCCTCGCGCAGCGCGGCGCCGATCCCCATCATCATCGCCCCCTGGATCTGTCCGGTCGCGCCGGGCGGGTTGATCGCCGCGCCGACATCGTGCGCGGCGGCGATGCGCGGCACGCGCGCCTGGCCGGTCTCCAGATCGACGATCACCTCGGCGACCTGCGCGCCGGTGACGAAGATCGGCACGTAGGCGTGCGGGTCCTTCTCGGGGAAGAACGGGGTAAGGTCGAACGATCCGGCGACCCGGCGGGGTTTGCCCATCCGGTCGAACTCGCGGGCCAGCTCGGCCAGAGCGATCGCGCGCCCCGGGACGTCGCGCATCCGCACCTGCCGGTCTTCCAGGACGAGGTCCGCCGGCGCGCAGTCCAGCGCTTCCGCCGCCGTCCCGAACATCTCCTGCCGCAGGACGTCGAGCGCCGCGCGCACCGCGCTGCCGACGAAATAGGTGGCGCGCGAGCCGCCCTGGATGCCGCTGTCGGGGGTCAGCAGCGTGTCGGCGTTGACCAGCTCGATGCGATCGCGGGCCACGCCCAGCAGGTCCGCGGCGAGCTGGACCATCACCGTCATGATCCCCTGGCCGTATTCCGGGGCCGAGCAGTAGACGATAAAATGGCCGTCCTGTGCCAGCTCCGCATGGCTGGGGATGTGCAGCGACCCGGATTTTCCGAAACGGTACCACATCCCCGAGAAACCAACCCCCATGCGCAGGTTTCCAGCCGGCTGCCCCGCGTTGTACGCCGCGGCCTCCTCCTGGAACTGCCGGTAGTAGGGCCGGATCGCCTCCAGCACCTGCAGGTAGCCCATCGATTCCCCCACCGGGAAGCCGAGGAAGCTGCGGGCTTCCTGCGGGAGGGCGTTCTTCACCCGGAACTCGAGCGGGTCGAGCTCCAGCCGCTGGCATATCTCGTCCAGGCTGCACTCCAGCGCGAAGGTCGACTGCGGTGCGCCGTACCCGCGAAACTGGCCGCACTTGGCCGCGTTGGTATACACCGTGCGGGCGAACGCGTCGACCGCCTGCCAGAGGTATGCCCCGCCGCTGGACGTCACCGCGTAGTTGGGGATCCAGTACCCGGCGCTGTCGTAGGCGCCGGTGTTCGCGTCGATCCGCACCGACGCCGCGGTCAGCCGCCCGCCGAAGTTGACGCCAATCCGGTAGTGGACGGCGTAGGGGTGCCGCTTGGGGGTGACGTCGAACGTTTCGCGGCGCGAGTAAGCCAGCCGCACCGGCCGGCGCGTGAGATATGCCGCCAGCCCGGCAGCGACCAGCGGCCAGGGGTCCTGGCGGTTGCCGAACGAGCCGCCGGTCGGGGGGACGATGACGCGCACCTCGGCCGGATCGATTCCCAGCGCCTGGGCGATGAAGCCCTGCTGCCAGTGCGGCTCGTGGGTGCCGCCGATGACGGTCAAGAGACCGTTCGGATCGAGATAGCCCAGGGTCGCATCCCGCTCCAGGGCGGAGTGCTCCTGGAAGGAGGTCTGGTAGGTCGCATCGAGGACGAAATCGGAGGCGGCCAGCTCCGCTTCGGCGTCGCCCCAGCGGATCTGCTCGCTGCTGAGGATATTCCCGCGCGGGTAAATCTGGGTCGCGCCGGGCTCGAGCGCCGCGGACGAATCGAAGGTATGCGGCAGCAGCTCGTATTCGACCTGGACGGCCCGGGCAGCCGCCTGCGCCTGCGCTCTCGTCTCGGCGACGACGAGCGCGATGGGCGCGCCTTTCTGCCGCAGGCTGTCTCCAACCGGGGTCAGCACCGGCTCGTCCTGGCTGTACCCGTCCAGCCCGTTGAGGCCGGGGACGTCGGCGGCGGTGATCACCCGCACAACGCCCGGCATCTGGCCCGCGGCGGCGCCGTCGACCGATAGCAGGCGCGCGTGGTGGTGCGGGCTGCGGAGGACGCTAACCGCCAGCAGCTGCGGCATGGCGATGTCTTCTGCGTAAACGGTTTTCCCCGTTATCTTTCCGAGGATGTCGATGCGGGTATTGCTGCCGCCCAAAGCGCGATCTTCAATTGTTATCATACGCTGCTCCGGCGCTATTTTACCCTATTTTCGTTTGAGAGCCACCTGTTTGTTCCGCCAGCTGGAAGTATGGTTCAATGCCAGAAAATATTGTTGACTTTCTACCCTGGCTTCGTTATACTAATGTATCTTTCCAGACAATCAATGGTGTCTTTTTTGCGTGGAGTTTTTGATGGCTTTCCGGGGATCAGGCCAGCACAAATGAAATCGGTGAGGCCTGATCTCTTCAAGAAAGGGTGATCCTCCAGGGCGGTCCTGGCTGCCAGGCCTGCCCGGAACCACTCGAACCCAGCTCCAGAAAACAGGACGGAAAACAATCTATGGATTCTCGCGTTTTGAAGGCTGCTTCCAACCAAGCTGTCCAATCTCTGCCCCGCCTCCAGCCAAAGCTGAGCATGCTGGATCGCGAGGATTGCCTGCGGATTCATCAGGCATCTTGCGAAATTTTGAAAACCGATGGGGTGGTTGTCCACAGCCCGGAAGGGCTGGATTTGCTGCGGAAAGCCGGCGCCGCCATCGAAGACAGCTGCGCCAAAATCCCGCCCAGCCTGGTCGAATGGGCGCTCGCTTCCGCGCCTGACCAGTTCTGCCTTTACCAGCGCGGGACGGATCAGGTCGCCATCCGCCTGGACGGCGAAGGGGTTTATTTTGGACCTGGCTCAGACACCCTGCACTACCTCGACCCGCGCTCGGGCCTCCGCCGGGATTTCCAAACGGCGGACCTGGCGGAGTGCTACCGCCTGAGCGACGCGCTGCCCGAGATTGCCTTCGTCATGTCGTCCGGCGTGCCGCGCGACGTGCCTTCGGAGGACGTCTACCGGACCCAGTTCGCCGTGATGCTGCGCAACACCCTCAAACCGATCGTGGTGGTCTGCGATGGCCTGGCCGACATCTCGGGGATCACCCGCATGGCGGCGGCCGCCGCCGGCGGGGCGGACCGCCTGGAGAAGTACCCTGACTTTCTGGTCTATTCCGAGCCGAGCACCCCGCTGCAGCACTCGCTGACCGCGGTCGAGAAGCTGCTCTTCTGCGCCGAACACGCCATTCCGGTCACCCATTCGCCCGCGCCGATGATGGGCGGCACCGCCCCGGTGACGCTCGCCGGCGCGGTCGCCCTGGGCAACGCCGAGATGCTCAGCGGGCTGGTGATGCACCAGCTGAAGAGGCCCGGCGCGCCGTTCCTGTACGGCCACGGCGTCCACCACCTGGATATGCGGTCGATGATCAGCGTCTACGGCGCCCCGGAGTTCCAGCTCGCCCGGGTGATGGCGGCGGAAATGGGTCACTTCTACCGCCTGCCGGTGTGGGGCTATTCCGCCCACTCCGACAGCAAGATCGTCGACGGCCAGGCGGCCGCGGATGCCCAGTTCTCCGTGCTGGTAGCGCTCCTGGCAAAGACCAACCTGAACCACGACGTCGGCTACCTGGAAGCCGGGCTGACCCACTCGCCGGTGCTGATGACCATCACCAACGAGCTGATCTCGGAAAGCCGCGCCTTTACCCGGGGCGTCCGGCTGGATGACGAGACCCTGGCGCTGGACGTCATCGCGGAAGTCGGGCCCGGCGGCAACTTCATGACCACCGCGCATACGATGGAGAACTGGCGCGATCTGTGGGTGCCCCAGCTCTTCGACCGCCAGCACCTGGACCGCTGGGAAGCCCAGGGCGCGAAGGATATCAACGAGCGCGCTCGAGCCAAGACGGTGGCCCTCATGGAATCGCACAAGGTCGCCCCGCTGCCCGATCCGGC
>JAJYJF010000215.1 GCA_021796375.1 Chloroflexota bacterium
GACGAAGGGCAGGATCAGCTCCCCGGCGCCAAATTTGTCGCCCACTTCCTTCATCGCCGGCAGGAGCACCGTGTTGAGGATGACCACCGCGGCATCCGGCCGCTCGTCCGGCGCGGAGCGCGCCAGGATTTCGTCGATGTCGGCTTCGACGCCTTCCTTCTCCCGGTGCAGGATCCGCCATCCCAACCGCTCCTCGGCCGACATCCCCGCGGTCGGCTTTTTCTGCGTCTTGCGGCCGGTGTCGGTTTCGCCGGTTTGTTCGAAATGGGCGATCAGCCGCTGGAGCGCATCCGGGCGGCGGTTGAAAATCAGGTCTTCGGCCAGGTCCCGCTCCGCGGAAGCGATCTCCGCGTAGGGGGTAATTTGAGCCGGGTTGACGATCGCCATGTCCAGGCCGGCCTGCACGGCATGATAGAGCATCACGCTGTTCAGGACGGCCCTTGCCGCCGGGGTCAGCCCGAAAGAGACGTTGCTGATCCCGAGCGATGCCAGCACGCCGGGGAGCTCTCGCTTGATGGTGCGGATCCCCTCCAGGGTCTCCATCGCCGATTGGTTGTATTCCGGGTCGCCGGTGGCCAGGGTGAAGGTGAGCGCGTCGAAGACCAGGTCGCCCGGGCGCAGGCCGAACTCGCCGGTCGCCAGGTCGTAGATCCGCCGGGCGACGGCCAGCTTGCGCGCGGCGGTGCGCGCCATGCCCTCTTCGTCGATGGTCAGGCAGATCACCGCGGCATTGTATGCGCGAGCCAGGCTGAAGATCCGGCGCGCCTTGGCTGGCCCGCCTTCCAGGTGGGTCGAGTTGAGCAGGCTGCGGCCGGGCGCGTTCGCGAGCGCCGTTTCCATGACGTCCGGTTCGGTGGAATCGATCACCAGCGGGGCGCGCACAACCGGCGCCAGGCTTTTCACCACCCGCTTCATCTGGGCGGCTTCGTCGGCTCGCTCGGTGAGCGCCACGCAGATATCCAGGCCGTGCGCGCCGCCCTCTACCTGCTGCCGCGCAAGGGATACGATGCCGTCGTAATCTTCAGCCAGGAGCAGGTTCTTGAATTTCTTGCTGCCCTGCGAGTTCAGCCGCTCGCCGATCAGGAACGGGCGCGGCTCCTGCAGCATCGGGACGGACTGCGTCGCCGAAGCCAGGCGCGGCGTGGAGAGCGCCGGGCGCGGGGGGCTGGGCCGCCGGCCGAGGCGGCTGACCAGCTGGCGCAGGTGCGCGGGCGTGGTCCCGCAGCAGCCGCCGACCACGTTGACGTGGTATTTCTCCACGTATTCCACCAGAGCCTCCGCGAAAGGCTCGGGCTGCAGCGGGTAGACCGCCTGACCATCCACGTTGAGCGGCAGCCCGGCGTTCGGGATGCACGAGACGGGCAGGCTGGACTGCTCTCCGAGGAGGTGGATCGGCTCGCGCATGTAATCGGGCCCGGTGGAGCAGTTCAGCCCGATGGCGTCGATCGGCAGGCCCTCGAGGATCGCCAGCGCCGCCGGCGAATCGGTGCCCAGCAGCATCCGCCCGGTCGTATCCAGCGTCACCTGCGCCTGAATCGGCAGCGATTGGCCCGTCTCCTCGAAAGCCTTCTGAATGCCGGCGATCGCCGCTTTGACCTCCAGGATATCCTGAGAGGTTTCGATCAGCAGCAGGTCCACGCCGCCGCGGATCAGCCCTACCGCCTGCTCGCGGAAGATATCCGCCAGCTCGGCGTAGCTGATGTTGGATAGCTCGGGATCGTCGATGGAAGGCAGCTTGCCGGACGGGCCGATCGAGCCGGCAACGAAGCGCGGCTGCTCGGGTGTGCTGTATTCGTCTGCCAGCCGGCGCGCTAGCCGGGCGCCGGCCTGGTTGATCTCCAAAACCCGGTCCTGCAGGCCGTAATCGGCCAGGGTGAGCCGGTTGGCGCGAAAGGTATCCGTCTCGATCACGTCGACCCCGACCTCGAGGAAAGCGCGGTGCACTTCCTCCACCGCCGCGGGGTAGCTGATGACCAGGAAATCATTGCATCCGGCCGTCTTCTCGCCGCCGAACTGCTCGGCGGTCAGGTTCTGGCTCTGCAGGTTGGTCCCCATGGCGCCGTCAAAAATGAGGACGCGTTCCTGGAGGGCATCCAGATATTTCCGGTTGGTATATGAACGCTTCATGCAAACCTGCTAAAATTGGGGAGGCTCAGCGGATCTGGCGGTGGTGGGTGGTCATCCACAGGGCGTAGCGGCCGAAAGAAGTCCGGTCCGCGTCCAGCAGCTCGGGGATGGGCAGCTGGATTTCTTCCCCACAGTTGGCGCAGAATACCATCCCCTGGCCGCAAACGTAGATGCTCAGCTCGTGGTTCGGATAGCCGGCGATGGCTGAGATATTGCGCATATCCTCGCGCAGCGCATCGAGCAGGCTGCTGGCATACTCGAGCGGCTGGATGGCGATGTATGGATGCTGGCAGGCAGAGCAATCTGCCACCGCTACCTGGGTGATCGATTGGGGGTATTCTTTATCCAGCCCTGAGAAGAGGTAGTACGCGCCTCTAAACTTCGTTAAACGCAAATATTCAACCGGCATGCTCACCCCTATTAGGTTCCGTTAAAAATCCGATCCCCGGTCAACTTTTCCCTCACCTGCAGGATGGCGGTCTGGGATGAGGAGGTGGGAAAGCCATCCAGAATATTCTGTGCTGTTCGTCTAACAAAACGCTCCTCTGAGGGAGAGGAGCATTAAACCAGAGACATTCTCCTTCATCGCTCAGAGTTGCCGGCAGGGCGCCGGCCGCGGGGGTTGTCTGGATCTCAGCAATCCGGTCCCGCCACCTCTTTGGATGAGTTCCCCGAGGCATTTCCAGCCGCCCGGGCGTTTTGTTGGAAGGTAGTCTACCACAAAGTTAGGTTATAATCAAACCGATCAGGCTCGCCGTGGACAACCCAAAACCAGCTTCCTTCCTCCAGTTTTTACCGACCACGATCCTGCTGTTTTTGATCGGCTGGGGCGGTCTGGCCGCGCTGGTGGTGTACACTCTCCCCACGCTCGGCCCGCGCTGGCTGTTCTTCTTCCTGGGGCTCATCGCGCTGACCGGGACCAGCCTGCCGGTGGTCTATTTCTTCAACCGCCGCTTTCCGAGCACCCCACCGCCGGAGCCGGGCGTCTTGCTGCGCCAATCGATCTGGATCGGGATCTATGGGAGCGCGCTGCTCTGGCTGCAGCTGGGGCGGATGCTGACCCTGACCATCGCGGCGATCATCGCCGGCGGGTTGGTGCTGATCGAGGGGCTGCTGCGGATGCGCGAGATCAGCCGGTGGAAGCCCGGTGACTGACCTGCGCCTGCTTCCCTCGGTGGACCAGCTGCTCCAGACCCGCCAGGCTGCCGAGCTGATCGCCAGCCACGGCCGGCCGCTCGTCCTGGAATCCATCCGCCTCACCCTCTCCGAAATCCGCTCATCCTCTCCAGATTTAGACTCCCTGCCGGACCTGCCGGAAATCCTCTCCCTGGCCAGCGCCAGGCTGGCTGTCTGGACGTCTCCCTCGCTGATCCCGGTGATCAATGCGACGGGCGTCGTCCTGCACACCAACCTGGGGCGAGCGCCGCTCTCCGCGGAGGCCGTCCAGGCGGCTGCCAGCGTCTCGCGCGGGTATTCGAACCTGGAGTACGACCTGAACCAGGGCAGGCGCGGGTCCCGCCAGAGCTCCGTCGAAGACCTGCTGACCCATCTCACCGGCGCCGAAGCTGCGCTGGTGGTCAACAATAACGCCGGTGCGGTGCTGCTGGCCCTCTCCGCGCTGGCCCGCCGCCGGCGGGTGATCATCTCCCGCACCCAGCTGGTCGAGATCGGGGGCGGCTTCCGCATCCCGGAGGTGATGAGCCAGTCCGGGGCGCGGCTGGTGGAGGTGGGCACGACCAACCGGGTGCACCTCTCCGATTATGAAAGCGCCCTCCAGGAGCCTGCGGCGCTCGTCTTGCGCGCCCACCCCTCCAATTTCCGCATCGTCGGCTTCGCGAGCGAGCCAACCCTGGGCGAGCTGGTAGACCTGGCGCACCGCTCCGGGGTGCCGGTGGTGGACGACCTCGGCTCGGGAGCGCTGCTCGAGACGGCCCGGTTTGGATTGGCGCACGAGCCCATGGTCCAGGAGTCGATCAGCCTGGGGGTGGACCTGGTGTGCTTCTCCGGGGACAAGCTGCTCGGGGGGCCGCAGGCCGGGATCATCACCGGCCGGGCTGACCTGGTCGCGGCCCTGCGCCGGCACCCGCTGGCGCGCGCGCTGCGGGCCGATAAGCTCTGCCTTGCGGCGCTCTCCGCAACCCTGCTGCATTACCTGAAAGACGAGGCCGAACGCGCCATCCCGATCTGGCAGATGATCAGCAAGACCCCCGAGCAAAACCAGGCGCGCGCCCATCATTGGGCGGAACTGCTGGGGACCGGCGAGGTGATCCCGGGGCAGTCGACCGTGGGCGGGGGCAGCCTTCCGGGGGAGACCCAGCCTACCTTCCTGCTGGCCATCAAAAGCTCGCATCCCAACCGGCTGATGAGCCGCATGCGCGCGCAGCGCCCGCCGATCGTCGCGCGCGTCGAAAACGACCTGGTGGTTCTGGACCCGCGCACGGTTTTACCCGAGGAAGAAGGGGCGCTTCTGGTGGGCCTCCAGAACGCGCTGCAAGAAGCTTAGCGGTTTTTGTTCCACGGTAGTGAACCAGGAGCAGAATGGCCCTCAGGAATGGTACGGCCGACCGCCAGGGAATCAGAATTGAGGTCGCGACCGTGGTTTACATGGTCTTCGAAGCGGCCCTCGCCATCGGCGCGGGGATCGCCGCGCGCAGTGTGCTGCTCGCGGCTTTTGGGATCGACTCGCTGCTGGAGCTGGCCTCCGGCGGGGTGCTGCTCTGGAGGCTGCAGGTCGAAAGCACGGGAGGCGACCTGCAGCGGGTGGAGCGGGCGGAACGGCAGGCAGCCCGCTGGACGGTGGTCCTGCTCGCGCTGCTCTGCGTTTACATTCTCGCCGCATCCATCTACGGTCTGATCACCCGCGCAGCCCCGGAAAGCTCGCC
>JAJYJF010000216.1 GCA_021796375.1 Chloroflexota bacterium
TGATCCGTTCCAGCGTGGCAGGGAGATCGCCGTTATAAGCCGCCGCGTCCCCCAGAACCTGGTTCATCTGGCCGAAGCGCTCGCCGAGCAGCGCCTCCAGCAGCCCGCGCTTGCTGCCAAAGTAATGGTACAGGGTTGGCTTGGTCACCCCGGCAGCCTCCACGATCTCCTGCACGCCGACGGCCTCGTAGCCGCGGCTGGCGAAGAGATTCAGCGCGCATTCCAGCAGGCGTTCCCGGTTTTCCATATAGGGGATTATACCGATCGGTATACCAGCTGTCAAGCGGGGGTTTTCTTGCCGATGACCGCCACCAGAAAGGGCAGAAAAATCGTCTTGATCGCGGCTGGCTGAATTCCGGCCCGCTGGAACATGCCCCCGATGGTCTGTCTGCGGATTGCGTTCCCGTGCAGCGGAAAATCGGAATCGGCCAGGATAAACCGCCCGCCCGGCCGCATGACCCGGGCGATCTCGCCCAGGCCGGCTTGCTGGTCGTTCCAGTGATGGAAGGAGACCGTGCTGAAGGCGAGATCTATGGAATGGTCCGGCAGGGGGATTTTCTCCGCCGGCGCCACGTAGAAATGAGCTTCGGGTAGCCGGCGCCGCGCCTGCGCGATCATCCCCTCGGATAAGTCTACCCCGTAGAGGCGGGCCTGCGGCCAGCGCGCGCGGGCCTTGCGCAGCAGGCGCCCGGTCCCGCAGCCGACATCCAGGATATCCTCCAATGGGTCGGCGGCCGGGACCAGCACCAGGGCGGCGTGCTGCAGCCGGTCAAAAAAGATATGCTGGAGAAGGGAATGATCGTAGGTCTCAGACCATTTTTCAAAGTGCTGGTTGGATTCGTCCACAAGATTCACCTGTAAAGCCCGACCCGGCTGCTTATTTGGGCAGCGCGCTTTCGAACCGCGCGAGCGCTTCGCGGAAGTTCCGCCGGCCGAGCCCGATCCGGAAATGACCATCCCCGCCGTCGAAGAGGCTCCCCGGCACGACCATCACCCCCTGCTCTGCGACCATCCGCTGGCAGAAGGCCCCCACGTCCTCCGCGCCGTTCCAGGCGGGGAAAGCCACCGACCCGGCGCGCGGGGGATACCAGGTAAAGAGATCCGCCCTGCGCGCGAAGCAGGCCGAAGCGGCTTCCAGGTTGTCCTGGATGATGCGTTGGTTTCGCGCCAGAATCTGCTCCCCGGCGCCGAGCGCCGCAATCGAGAGGATTTCGCTCGGCGCGCTGGAGCAGATGGTGGTGTAATCTTTGAGCGCCCGGATCTTCTCGAGCAGGGCGCGGCTGCGAGTCGCCAGCCAGCCGATCCTCAGCCCGGGCAGCGAGTAAGCTTTCGACATCCCGGAGAGCGACAGGCAGTTCTCAATCCGGTCGCAGGCAGCGGGCAGCTGCTGATCCGGGGAATACTCCAGCCCGCGGTACATTTCGTCCGAGAAAACCGTGACGCCGGAGCGCTCTGCCATCTGGAGGATGGCCGCGAACTCCCCGCGCGCTGGAAGGTAGCCGGTCGGGTTGTTGGGGAAGTTGACGACCAGCAGGCGCGGCTTTTTAGAGAGCAGGCTTTTCAACCCGTCCAGGTCCAGCGCCCAGCCGCCGGATTCAGGCGCCAGCCGCCAGGCGTGCACGCGGCAGCCGATCCAGCGGGCAATCTCGTGCAGCGACTGGTAGGCCGGCTCAAGCACGACGACCTCATCCCCCGGAGAGAGCAGGGCCAGCATGGCGAGCAGGATGGCTTCTTCCGGAGCCGCCACCAGCACGTCCTCCGGCTGGATGGTGCGGTACAGCCCCGCAACCGCCTCGCGCAGCCGGGGATGGCCGGCCGATTCGGTGTATCCCAGGGCAAGGTTTTCCCACAGACCCAGCGCTTCCGGCGAGGCGAGGTCCAGCACCTCGCGCTGGGTGAGGCTCTCGCAGTCGGAGGCGGAGAGCAGGAAGCGCGCTTGAAATTCGTAGCGCGCGAAATAACGCTCGAGCAGAAAGGGGGGCATGTCAGGCATAGGCTGGATTCTACCCCGATGCGGGAGGATTGGAGCAACGGACGAGGATGATTTATTCACAATTTCATTTGGAATCCGATATAATCTGTGCATCGGTTGTAAGACAAGTCAGCACCTATCGATAATTATTTATACCTGGCATGTCGGGGAAAAGAACCCGTTATGACTGTCGAGCCGAAATCGCAATCCGTTCTGGAAAGAACTTCCTTTAAAAAGACCCTGAACCGAATTATTGAAGAACTGCTGCCGCTTATGGCGGTGCCGGTGGCGTTCCTGGTCGGGGCGATCATGCTGATCCTGCTGAAGGTCGACCCGATCAGCGCGTACGTCACCCTGGTTGAAGGCGCGTTCGGGAGCGTGTCCGGGATCACCCAGACGCTGGTCAAGGCGACCCCGCTGCTCCTGGTGGGGCTCGGCGTGGTCATCGCCTTCCGCGGCGGGGTGATCAACATCGGCGGGGAGGGCCAGCTGATCGTGGGCGCGTGCGCGACGACCGCGGTCGCGCTGGCGATGCCCAAGCTTCCGGGCGCGCTCCTGCTTCCCATCTCCATGCTGGCCGGGGTGCTGGCCGGCGCGGTGTGGGGGGGCATCCCGGGGGTGCTGAAGGCCCGGCTGGGGGTGAATGAGATCCTCAGCACGATTATGATGAACGCCATCGCCACCCAGCTGTCGCTGTACCTGCTCACCGGGCCGATGCTGGACCCGACCCAGATCGCCAGCGGGTCTTACATCGCGCAATCGGGACTGCTGCCGCGGCAGGTATGGCTGCTGCGCCTGGTCCCGCGCACCCTGCTGCACGCCGGCGCGATCCTGGCGGTCATCATGGCGATCCTGGTCTACGTTTTCCTGTGGCGGACGTCGATTGGCTACCGGATCCGGGCGGTCGGGCTGAACCCGAACGCCGCCCGCTACGCCGGCATCCGCGTGCCGGTTTACCAGGCGCTGTCGCTGGCGCTGGGCGGCGCCTTCGCGGGGCTGGCCGGGGCGGTCGAGGTGTTGGGCGTCGAACACCGCATGATGGACGGCCTCTCGGGCGGCTACGGCTTCACCGGGATCGTGGCCGCCCTGTTCGGGAACCTGCACCCGCTGGGGGCGATCCCGGCTTCGATCCTTTTTGGCGGCCTGCTGGTCGGCGCCGACCAGATGCAGCGCACCGTCCAGGTGCCGTCGGCGCTGATCAACACCATCCTGGGGATGATCGTCCTGTTCGTGGTGGCCAGCAAGATTTATGCTCGCCGCCGCGCCCGCCGGAGAGAAACCAATGGCTAGTCTCTTTACGCTGCAGGTGCTTTTTGGCATTATCTATACCGGCATCCGGCTGGCCACCCCGTACCTGTTTGCCGCCATCGGGGAGACCTTTGTCCAGGCCTCGGGGGTGTACAACCTGGGAGTCGAAGGCATCATGCTGATGGGGGCGTACTCCGGTTTCTACGTCGGGATGAAGACGGGCAGCCTCTGGCTGGGGGTGCTGGCCGCCGCGGCCACCGGCGTGCTGATGGGGCTGATCATGGCCGTCGCCAGCGTGACCCTGCAGGCCGAGCAGGGCATCAGCGGGATCGGCCTGTCGCTCTTTGGGCTGGGGCTCTCCAGCCTGCTCTTTGAAAAAACGCTCGGGAACCCGCAGTCGATCGACGTCTTCCCGGCCTTCCGCATCCCGCTGCTGGGCAGGATACCCTATCTGGGCGACGCCCTGTTCAACCAGAACGTCATGGTTTACATCGCCTTTCTGCTGGTCCCGGTCGCCAGCTTCGTGCTGTACAAGACCACGTTCGGCTTGAAAGTACGCGCCGCCGGGCAAAAGCCCGAAGCGGCCGACACGCTGGGGGTGAACGTCAACCTCATCCGCTACACCACCCTGGCGCTGGGGGGGATGATGGCCGGGATCGCCGGCGCTTCGCTCACCATCGCCCTGATCGGCCTCTTCCAGGAAAACATGACCAGCGGGATCGGCTATATCGCCGTGGCGCTGGTCTACTTCGGCGGCTGGCGCCCGAGCGGGGTGCTGGCCGGGGCGCTGCTGTTCAGCTTCGTCAACTCGATCCAATCCTGGATCCAGGTAAAAGGCATCGCCATCCCGGCGAACATTGCCACCATGATGCCTTATGTCCTGACCATCGTCGCCCTGGCGTTCACGGCTCGCCGCGCGATCCAGCCTGCCGCGCTGGGGAAACCCTTCGAGCGCGGCGAGAACTGAGCCGGTTATTTTTGCCTGACGGAGGTGCCGCTGGTTAAATCAACCCACCCTTAACCCGAAGCCGTATCGATCCACTCTTTCAGATTTTGGGAGGATTTAAATGAAGAAGAACGTGTTCCGCTTTGGTTTTATCTTTGTGGGCATCGCCATGCTCCTGGCTGCCTGCGCGCCTGCCGCAACCCCAACGGTACCGGCGGCTACCCAACCTCCGCAGGTCATCGTCCAGACCAAGATCGTCGCCGGCACGCCGGTCGTCCAGCAGGTGGTCGTCACCGCGACCCCGGCCCCGACCAAGGCGACCGGTCCCTTCAAGATCGCGGTGATCATGCCCAGCGCGATCAACGACCAGGCGTTCAGCCAGTCCATGTGGGAAGGGCTGCTGGCCGTGCAGAAGGAGATGGGCGGAGAGAGCAAGCTCGAGCTGGCCAAGTCTGAAAACCTGTTCAACGTCCCGGATGCCGCGGCGGCCATTCGCGATTACGCGTCCAAGGGCTACGACCTGGTGATCGCGCACGGATCGCAGTACGGCACCTCGCTGGCCCAGGTTGCCCCCGACTTCCCCCAGACCAGCTTCGCCTGGGGCACATCGCTGGATACATTCCAGGAGCAGGGCATCAATAACATCTTCGCTTATCAGGCGGAAGCCGAGCAGGGCGGGTACGTCCTGGGCACCCTCGCGGCCCTGATGTCCAAGACCGGCAAGGTGGGCGTGATCGGCCCGGTTGAAGCCGGAGACGCCAAGCTGTACGTCGACGGTTTCAAAGACGGCGCCAAGAAGACCAAGCCGAGCCTCAGCGTGGC
>JAJYJF010000217.1 GCA_021796375.1 Chloroflexota bacterium
GTCTGGGTCTGCCCGGAGGTGGTCTGCGCGACGAGGACCACCGGGACGGTCTGGTAGTTCTGTCCGGCTCCCGAGCTGCTGGTCATCTGCCCGGTCGTCAGCTTCACGGATTGGGTACCGGTGTAGCCCTTGGAGAAGGCATCCAGCGAGGCCAGCTGCTGGGCCGCTGCGGCCGGCTCCCAGTAAGAATAGGCGCGCGTGTATTCCATGCGGTTGATGGCGTTGTAGTACGAGCGGATGACCTGGACCGCATCGCTGCGGTCGTCCAGGTAGCGGCTGGCGCTGATATCCCCCGCCGCGTAGGCCGGCTGGGACAGGAGACTGTGCCCGGTTGGGAGGCCGGTGGACGCGCAGTACGTATTTAACTGGCTGGCGGGATCGACGCCGCTCGGGAGCAGCTTGGCTTGCCCCTGCCGGATCCCCAGCGACTGGAAGGGCAGCGTGGCCTGCGCGGACGGGCTGCCCAGGTGGAGGACGTAGCAGGCCACAAATTTCTGGGTGCTGCCGTCCGTGTTCTGGACGGTCATCCCGGCGGGGAAGGTGAAGAACAGCTGCCCGGCTCCCTCGTCCTGGGTGCCGGTGCCGATCAGCAGTTGCACCGACTGGGTGTTGGCGAAACCTGCCCGGTAGCTGTCGTAGCTGGTGCCGCTGATCTGCCCGCCGGGCTCCCAGTAGGAGTAAGCGCGCAGGTATTCTTTGCGGTTGATCGCGTTGAAGAGTGAGGCCAGCAGGCCCGGCGCGGTCGAGCGGTCGTCGATGTACTTCTGGGCGCTGACGTCGACGACGGTACCGCCGGCGGACGAAGACGGGGGCTCGGTCGGCGCGGCGGAGGACGCCTCTGTCGGAGCGAGGCCTTGCGAGAGGGTGGCCGTGGGCTCCGGCGGCTGGGCCGCCGGCGGGACGCCGGTGGGGGTTGGATTCACCGGTTGGGGGGGGATGACGATCGCGGGTACGGTCGGCACAGCCGGCGTGGCGCTGGGGCTCAGGTTGCAGCCAGCCAGGAGAGCTGCCAGCAGGGCGATCAAGGAAACAGCTTTAGTCATGCTTCGCCTCGTATGATTGAAGTCTGGGTATCCGTGCACCGGCGAGTGGATCGATGTATTCTTTCCATGCTCTGACAGTATAACGCTGAGCGGCCCGGAGAGTTCCCGCTTGAGGCTGGAAATCCGCTCCCGCGAGGTCACAGTTCTGTAACAGCTCGCGAGGAGAGGAGCAGGCCGCCCCCGTCCCGTCGCGACCGGCCGCAGGGACCCCGCGGAATGCGGCCGCGGGGCTTCCCTCTGGGAGGGAAGCCCCGCAGCTGAACAGGCTGGATGGGTTAGAAGACCGGGGGCGTGATGACCGAAATCCAGGTTGCCTTTTCGCTCGAGGCGCAGGCGATCTCGCGCAGCTGGCGGCCCTCAAAATAGATCGTATCGCCCGCGTTCAGGATGTACTCCCCCTGGTCGAGGCGGACGCGCAGCGATCCCGATTGTACGAGGATCAGCTCCTCGGTGGGAACGCTCAGAGGGCGGACGATATTGCTGCTGTCTGAGTCGACCGTACCGCAAAACGCTTCCATTTTATGGTCCAGGTTGGGCGTCAGGATCTGGTACTGAACCGTGGAATTCTCCAGATCCATGCGCGGCCGGCTGTCGGCCCGGACGACCGGCGACTGCCTGGATGTATCGGAGAGCAGGAACAGCAGCGGCACCTCCAGGCACTCGGCGATTTTCCGCAGTGAGTTGAGCGACGGCGAGACCATCCCGCGTTCGATCTGGCTCAGATAGGATGCGGTCAGGCCGGTTCGCCGGGCCAGGTCGCGCAGGCTGAGGTCGAAGTCGCTGCGCCGTTTGCGCAATTTTTGACCGATCGATACATTTTCAGGGTACATGGGCAGCTCTCTCGGAGGATCGGGGCAGGAAACTCGAGCGGGAAAAGGGCGGATGAGTTGTCGAGCCAACTGGTGTGTACTATGACTACACAGCTGTATTGTACCGGCGCGGAGCCTGAATGTCAAATCGAAGCGGAATCTGGCGAGCGGCGCGGGCCGGACCCCATCAGGTAGCGGAGCATCTCCGCTTTGGGGATCGGGCACAGCTCCGGGCTCCAGGCGATGCCCTCGAAAGCCTTTTCGATCTCCGACCGGTCGTAGCGCACCTGCTCGAGCCGAGATGCCACCCCGGCAAAATGAACCCCCGGGTAGCGCGTGTCGGCGATCGCGGCGGAGAGGATCTCCCCGCGGTTCGTGTCCAGGCGGATCGAAAGCTCCCCTTCCGGGAAGGGATAGACCATCTCGATCTTCGCCGCCGGGTTGGCGCCGTAATTCCATTCCCAGCCGCGGTACTTGCCGCCGGCCAGTGCCAGGATCTCAGCCGCTTCCGCGGGGGCCGGCGCGTGTTCGACGACGGGCTGATCTTCGAACAGCGCCTTCTTCATCCCCTGTTTGAAGGCGGCCATATCCGAGAAAACCCGGCTGGAGGACCGGATGGTGGTGACGGCGCTGCGCCGCGATTGGGTGCCCGGCGATTCCACTTTCCACGCCGGGGCCGACAGCGCGGCGCGCAGCCAGTCCAGGTGAGAATCGAACAGCAGCGTGCCGTGAAAGAGCAGCCGCCCTTTTTGCAGGGCCATGGCGGTGCCCCCGATCTTCTTCCCCTCCAGGAGCAGGTCGTTGCGCTCGTTCGTCTCCGCCGGGATGCCCAGCCTCACCAGCGCCGCCTGGGCCAGCCGGGTGTAGCGCGGCGGGTCCAGGTCGCCCGGCGCAATCCCGCGGACGATGAACGTAAAACACAGGTTCCCCAGGTCGTGGTAGACCGCCCCGCCCCCCGAGATGCGCCGCAGCACCTGGATCTGGTGCTCCTGGGCATAGGCCAGGTCTACTTCCCCCCAGATATTCTGGAACCGGCCGATCACCACGGCCGGTTCGTCCTGCCACAGCATGAAGGCGTCGTCCTGGAGAGCGGCCTTTTTGAAGAAGTACTCCTCGTAAGCCAGGTTGACCGCCGGCGAAACGGAGCCGGTTTCGATGTAGATCATCCTGCCCCCGCCGGCCCGCCGTCAGCGCCCGGTTTCTTCCATGAATTCATGCCCTGATTTTATCCCCAGTTCGCAGACCCAGGTGGGATCCTTCTTTTCCCTCAACGCCAGCTGCCAAAACCCTTTTTCCGGCTATCCAGGCTCGGGAAGGCGGAAGCCTGCCGATCGGGTCAGCCGATCCCGAAGAAGCTCTTCAAGATCAGGTCCTCGCGCAGCCGGCCGGCGCGGAACATCTTCCCGGAATTCAGGTTCCAGACCTGGACGGCGGCGGGCGAGTGGATGTCCAGATCCATTTTGTAGAAATCTCGCTCCGCCTCGATGAACAGCTCTTTAAACAGCCGGCCGTAGTCTTTCGAGCTCTCGGTAACCAGGTTCGGGAGGATCGCCTGAATCTGCGGATCTTCCCACTTCACCCAGAACTCGGAGCGCCCCCCGTACAGCAGGCAGTCGTTGATCTTCCCCATGGCTTCTTCCGGGTCCGGGTCGACCGGGGCGACGATGCAGAACCCGCGGGCAAACTCGAGCGCGTTCAGGTCGAAGCCCTTTTTCATCATCTTGTTGATCGTCTGCTCCATGATCCGCGCGGAGACCTGGATCGACGCGACCACGCTGCTCGTCTTGTGCGCCAGAAAATAGACGTTTTTCGGTTCAACCCGGCAGTCTCTGGCGACCTGCCCGGCCATGGTCTCGTCGGGCAGGGAATTGGCCTGGATCCCGATGAGCACCTCATCCGAGGTATCCCGGTAATCCGTGTACTGGAAGCTGTGGTCGACCGTCAGGGCGGCTTTGGCCCGCGCCGGACCGGACCCGATCGCCGCGAAAACCCCGCTCGAGAGCGGGAAGCCGCCGATCTGGCTGCACAGGCAGGCCAGGGCCGGCTGCGCCGTCCGGACCTCGACGGCCAGGACGGAGATATCGCCCGGCAGCCGGTAGTCGCGCAGCTCGCAGGTCGCCAGGTCGGCCATGGAGACCTCGGCGAAGAGCCTGCCCGCCTCGAAGCTGCCTTTCTCATGCACGCCCATATCGATCACGTGGGCGCCGTTTTTCAAGACGAGGTGCCGGCACCCGAGGGCTTCGGCGTGGTCGATGATGAACCGCACTTTGGGCATGGCGTTCTGGTTGACGCTGATCATGGACGGCATCCTCTCCTAGAAAATCGTCTCGCACCCGTCGGCCAGCTGCTGGACGGCCTGCAGGAAGCGAGCAGCCGGCGCGCCGTTGACGACGCGGTGGTCGTGGGTCAGGCTGAGGTTGAGCACCGGCCTGACGTAAATGCCCCCGTCCCGCACCACCGGGACCTCCTGGATTGCCCCGACCCCCAGCAGGGCGCTCTCGCCGGGGTTCAGCACCGGGGTGAAGTACTTGATCCCGAACATGCCCAGGTTCGAAATCGTAAACGTCCCGCCGGTGACGTCATCCCAGGCCAGCGCGTTTTTGGCCGCCCGCGCGGCCAGGTCCGCCAGCTCGACCGCGATCCGGTGGATGTCTTTGCGCGCCGCATCTTTGATGTTGGGGACGACCAGCCCGCCGGCCACGTCCACCGCCACCCCGATATTGATCTCGTTCCGGGTGACCAGCTCGCCGCCGTCGATGACCGTCCGCAGCGCCGGGTGGCTTTCCAGCGCCAGCGCGGCGATTTTCACCAGCATCGCCGTATAGGTCAGCTTTTCACCCCGCCGGGCGAAATCCGCTTTGTGCGCCTGGTACGTCCGCACCAGGGCGGTCGCGTCGAGGTCCATCGCGATGGTGGTCTGGGCGGTGGCCCGCAGGCTCTCGTCCATGGCTTTGGCGATCTGGCGCTGCATCTGGCTCATCGGGCGCCGGGCTGGCTCCGCGGGGGGAGCGGCCGGCCCCGCCGCGGGAGCCGCTCCCCGGCTGGCGGCGGCCCGGACGTCTTCCCGGGTGACCATCCCAAAGCGGCCGGTCCCCCGCAAGGTGTGGTAGTCGACGCCCAGCT
>JAJYJF010000218.1 GCA_021796375.1 Chloroflexota bacterium
CGGAAGCTGGATAGCGCCACCATCGCCGATCTCGGCCGCGCCGAGAAAGTCGTCATCAACAAAGACGACACCACCATCGTTGGCGGGAAGGGCGATGCCGCCCAGATCAAAGGCCGCATCGAGCAGATCCGCGCCGAGATCGACAAAACCACCAGCGACTACGACCGCGAAAAGCTCCAGGAACGCCTGGCGAAGCTCTCCGGCGGTGTGGCCATCATCCGGGTGGGTGCGGCTACCGAGACGGAGCTCAAAGAGAAGAAGCACCGCGTGGAAGATGCCCTCTCCGCCACCCGGGCTGCGGTTGAGGAAGGGATTGTCCCTGGCGGCGGCGTGGCGCTGATCAACGCCATCCCCGTGCTGGAAGAGCTCAAGCTCGACAACGACGATGCCAGAATCGGCGTGAATATCGTGAAGCGCGCTCTGGAAGTCCCGATGAAGCGCATCGCCGAGAACGCCGGGTTGGACGGCTCCGTGGTCGTTCAGAACGTGCGCGAGCATGCCAAGCACGACGGCAACAATCACGTCGGCTACAACGTGCTCTCCGAGCAGTATGTCGACATGGTCAAGAGCGGCGTGATCGACCCCGCCAAGGTTACCCGCGGCGCGCTCGAAAACGCGGCCTCGATTGCCTCCATGATCCTGACCACCGAGGCGCTGATTACCGAGATCCCCGAGAAGGAAAAGCCCGCCCCGATGCCCCCGCCCGAGTACTAAATCGGGAAGCAGGCAGATTTGCACGCCAGCAGGCAGCCAGAAAAGGCTGCCTGTTTTATTTCTGTAAGCCGTTTGTAAGCTGCCCGTGGGGATTGGAATCTCACCTCCGGGGGATACCGGGTCAAGCGGCGGTATAATCTCAGGCATGCATCGCACCTTCTTCGCGGCACGCCGCTGGCTTTTCCCTGGCCTGATCTCCCTGTCCATCCTCTTTGCCCTCTCGGGCTGCAACTCACCCCTTTCCCCGGCCGTGACCACCGGGGCGCCCACCAAAACCTCCACACCCTCAGCCAGCCCGACGCCGGCGCCGCCGACGCCCACCCCCGAGCCGATGGCTGCGACGGTGAACGGCGAAGGCATCCCGCTCGCTGAGTTCCAGATCTCCCTGGCGCAGCTGAAAAAGGCGGATGCGGCCGCCGGCAAGACGGTCAGCGAGGCGGATGAGCGCAAGCGCGTCCTCGATGACCTGATCGACCAGGCGCTGCTCGCCCAGGCGGCTCGCTCGGAGGGCTATCACGCCACGGCCGCCGAACTGGACGCGCAGGTCAGCCAGCTCGCGGCGGGGTCGGGCGGGGCGGCCGGCCTGCAAGCCTGGGAAGCCGCCAACGGGTATACCGACGCGGTGTTCAAATCTGTTCTGTCGAAAGAACTGGCGGCGGCCTGGGAGCGCGACAGGATCCTCGCCCAGGTCCCCACCACGGCCGATCAGGTCCACGCGCTGCAGATCCTGGTCAGCGACGAGGCGACGGCGCAGTCCATCCTCTCCACGCTGCAGGCTGGCGCGAAGTTTGCATCCCTGGCCTCTAAGTACGATCCGGTCACGAACGGTGACCTGGGCTGGTTCCCCAAGGGCTACCTTTACGCCCCGGAAGTTGAGGCGGCAGCCTTTTCCCTCCAGCCCGGCCAGACCAGCTCCATCATCCACAGCCGGTTTGGATATCACATCATCCAGGTCGTCGAGCGCGACGCCCACCATCCTCTCAGCCCGGATGCTCGCCTGGTCCTTCAGCAGGCAGCCTTGAAGCAGTGGCTGGGGGACCAGCGGTCAAAAAGCCAGATCAGCAGCCTGGTTCAGTAGGAGCACGGGGCAAGTCCTTGCGGGAGATCTCGGCATGAGCAGCATCGCCAGGAAAAACGAGAGCCAATCCACAAGATCCAGCGACAAAATCTGGAACGCGCTGACCGTGTTCATCCTGCTGGGGACGATTTGCGTGGTAGGGCTCTTCGGGCTGACGTTTATCAACCCCCACAACCTGCTGAACCCGTTCCCACCCGCCAACCACGCGCAGGCCGAGTTCGCCCGGACGACGGCAACCGGGGTGGCTTCGCCGGTGTGGACCGCCACCAGCCTCCCGCCCGCGGCGACCGCGATTTCACCGGCCCCGGCGCCAACCGATCCCCCGACCGCAGCGGCCGTGGTCCCGGCGGTCACCGCGACCCCCGCGCCGACCGCCACGGCGCCCGCGGCCCCTCCCCAGGGATATCCCTTCCAGCTGCGCGTGAGCCCGAATCGGGTTCCGAGCACGATCATGCACCCGGATCAGGGCTGCAACTGGCTCGGCGTCGGCGGTCAGGTCTTCGATCTCCAGGGATCCCCGCTGGTAGGCCTGACGATCCAGCTTGGCGGATCTTTGAACGGGAAACCCATCAACCTGCTGAGCCTGACCGGCACCGCCACCCAGTACGGGCCGGGCGGGTTCGAGTTCAACCTGGGCGACAAACCGGTGGCGACAACCGGCAGCCTGTGGATCCAGCTGCTCGATCAGGCCGGGCTGGCTCTTTCCGACCGGGTACTGGTCGATACCTCGAACGACTGCAGCCAGAACCTGGTGCTGCTGAACTTCAAACAGGTTCGCTGAGCCGGCGGGCCATCCCTTCTCCAGGGCCTTCCCGGCCAGACCCATCCCCACACCCCCTAAACTGCGGTATTCCAGCCTGAATAGCGGGGATTGCACCCGCGCAGCACGTCGTAGTAGATGGCCCGCAGCTGCGTGGTGACCGGACCCATCTTGCCATCCCCCACCGGCCGGTGATCGACCCGCGTGACGGCGGTAATCTCGGCGGCGGTGCCGGTGAGAAACAGCTCGTCGCACACGTACAGCTCGGTGCGGTCGACGGAGCGCTCGACCACCTCCAGCCCGAGCTCGCGCCGGGCCAGCTCGATGACCGAGCGCCGGGTGATCCCTTCGAGGATGTTGTCATCCCATCCCGGCGTGACCAGCACGCCGTCGCGAACGATAAACACATTTTCCGCGCTGCCCTCCGAGACGTGACCGTCCTGATTCAAGACGATTGCCTCATCGTATCCCGCGAGGTTGGCGTCGGTTTTTGCCAGGGCCGAGTTCACGTAGGCGCCGGTGATCTTTCCCCGCGCCGGAATGACGTTGTCGTCCACCCGCCGCCAGGCGGAGACGGTTACGTGGGCATTTGTGTCATTGGCGACATAATGGTCGAACGGCACGGCGAAGATGGTGAGGGCATCGGTCAGGTCGTGCAGGCGTACACCGATGACCTCATCGGCTTTATAGGCCAGCAGCCGGATGTAGACGTCCTGGTGAAGCCCCTCGCGGGTCAGGAGGCGCCGGGTGCTCTCGAGCAGGTCCTCGGGGGTCGTTCCCAGGTCCATGCGCAGCAGGCGCGAAGAATGCAAAAGGCGCTGGAAATGGTCCAGCGCCCGAAAAAGATACAAGATTTGCCGGTCTGAGTTCCAGTAAGCTCGCACACCGGCGAAGACGGCGGTCCCATAGTTGAGGGCGTGGGTCATGACCCCGACTTTTGCCTCACTGTATGGGACGATTTCATGGTTAAAGTACGCAAACTGTGGTCTATCCACCGATTACCCCTCCGGGTGAAGAGGATGGGTTCACCCACAGGCCATTATACGGCAGAAAGATTTTAGATAATAATTTTTATCTAAATTATCTTCTTTTGAGGAAAAACGTGGGGAGGCCCTCGATCACTGGAGGTGGTAGCCGTTCAAGCCGTTGCGCCGAATCACCCCGGCGTACCAGCGCCCGCTGTCCTTCACGATCCGCTGCTGGGTCTGAAAGTCCACGTAGACCAGGCCGAACCGCATCCGGTAGCCAAAAGACCATTCAAAGTTATCCATAAACGACCAGTGGAAATAGCCGCGCACCGGAACGCCGTCTTCGATGGCCCGGTGCATCTCGGCGATGTGGTTGTGCAGGTAGCGGATCCGGCGCTCGTCGCGGACGCGGCCGTCAAAATCCACGCCATCCGGCACCGGTACGCCGTTCTCGGTCACATAAATGTTCTTCGGTGCGTAGTCCCGATGGATGCGGGTGAGCATGTCGTACATGCCTTGCGGGTAGATTTCCCACATCTGGGAGTACTCGCTGTCTTCGGGCTGAACGTTGGCCGCCTGGAGGATGGGGAACCCCGGGTCTTCGCGGGCCACCACCCGGGTGTAATAGTTGACGCCGAGGAAATCGATCGGCGTCGAAATGACCTCGAGGTCTCCGGGCTGGAGCTGCGGGAACATCGGTCCGAACATATCCAGCACGTCCTGCGGGTAAGCCCCCCGCAGGAGCGGGTCGGTGAAGAGCCGGTTGGTGATGCCGTCGACGCGGGCAGCCGCGGCGCGGTCGCCTTCGCTGTCGCTGGCCGGGTAAACCGGGTACAGGCTGAGGATGATGCCGATCTGGGCCCTTTCCGGCAGGGTGCCGCGCAGCGCCTGGACGGCGCAGCCGTGCGACAGCAGCATGTTTTGGGCCGCCTGGACCGCGGCGAAGGGATCCTGCAGGCCGGGGGCGTGGATCCCGTTGAAATGCCCGGCCATCGCCGCCACGAAGGGTTCGTCGTGGGTGATCCAGTGGGCAACCCGGTCGCCGAGACGTTTTGCCAGCACCTGAGCATAATCCGCGAAGAGATTAGCCGTCCCGCGCTCCGCCCACCCGCCCCGATCCTGGAGCGCCTGGGGGAGGTCCCAATGGTAAAGCATCAGGTAGGGGGTGATCCCGCGGGCGAGCAGGCCGTCCACCAGGCGGTCGTAGAAATCCAGGCCGGCGGGGTTGGGGGCGCCGGCGCCTTCCGGGAGGATCCGCGGCCAGGAGACCGAGAAACAGTACGCCGGGATGCCCAGGGAGGCCATCAGGTCCAGGTCGCCCGGCCAGCGGTGGTAATAGTCCGCGGCGGTATCCCCGTTTTCACCGCGCTCGATCTTGTTCTGGGTGTGCGCGAAGGTATCCCAGATGGAAGGCCCTTTTCCATCTTCGCTC
>JAJYJF010000219.1 GCA_021796375.1 Chloroflexota bacterium
GATCAAGCGCTCGGGGGAAGACCGCCCGCTGCTCGACCCGATCAAGACGCCCAAGAGCTGGTATATCACCTCGGACAGCATTTTTCTCTTCGTCAGCTTCAACAACCTGGAAGATATCATCGAGCAGAAGTACAAGGACCTCAACCAGATCCGCCAGGAGTACCCGTATATCGTGCACCTGTTCAAGAGCTCGCCGCTTCCGCCGGAGATCGTCAAGGGGCTTTCGCTGGCCCTGGACGATTTCCGGGAGGTCCCGCTGATCGTGCGCAGCTCCTCCCTGCTGGAGGACCGCTCCGGGCAGGCTTTCGCCGGGAAATACAAGAGCCTCTTCATCGCCAACCAGGGGTCAAAGGAAGAGCGGCTGGTGGCCCTGATGGACGCTGTCAAGGAAGTCTGTGCTTCGATGTTCGGCCCGGACCCCATGGAATATCGTGTGGAGCACGGACTGCTGGATTACCAGGAGGAGATGGGCATCCTGATCCAGGAGGTGGTGGGGACGCGGGCCGGGCGGTATTATTTCCCGGCATTCGCTGGGGTGGCTTTCAGCACCAACCAGTACCGCTGGTCCAGCCGCATCCAGCGCAAAGACGGCATCATCCGGCTGGTGCCGGGTCTGGGCACGCGGGCGGTCGACCGGTTGAGCGACGATTACCCGGTGCTCATCTCCCCCGGCCAGCCCGGCCTGCGGGTGAACGTCACCCCGGACGAGATCGCCTGCTATTCGCCTAAGAAAATCGATGTCATCAATTTGGAATCGCGAGCCTTCCAGACCATCGACATCCGCACGTTTCTGAAAGAGGTCGGTCCGGGCTATCCGCTCATCCAGCAGGTCTTGTCGATCTACACTGGAGATTATGTCTACCGCTACCAGCCGGGGATCCGCGGGAGCGACCTGGAAACCGGCAGCTTCCTGGTCACCTTTGAGGGCCTTTTTTCACGGACGCCGTTCCTCAAGCAGATCCGGACGGTGCTGCGCCAGCTCCAGGAGGCCACCGGGCACGCGGTGGATATCGAATTTGCCCATGACGGCAAAGACCTGTACCTGCTGCAATGCCGCACCCAGAGCCACGGAGAGGAGCAGTCTCCGGCGGAGCTGCCGCGGAACGTCGCGCCCGAGCAGGTCGTCTTCACAGCGCGGCGCTACATCACCGACGGCCAGGTGAACGGGATCCGCAAGATCGTATACGTCGACCCACAAAGTTACAGCGAAATCGACAGCCACCAGGATCTGCTGACCGTCGGGCAGGCGGTGGGCCGGCTGAACCAGCTCCTCCCCAAGCGGCGCTTCATCCTGATGGGCCCCGGCCGCTGGGGCAGCCGCGGGGACATCAAGCTGGGGGTGAGCGTGACCTACTCGGATATCAGCAATACCGCCATGCTGATCGAGATCGCGCGGAAGAAGAACGATTACGTGCCGGACCTTTCCTTTGGGACGCATTTCTTTCAGGACCTGGTCGAGGCATCCATCCCATATTTGCCGCTTTACCCGGACGAGGGCGGGGTCCTGTTCAACGAGACGTTTTTAACCGCATCGCGCAACCAGCTCGCCAGCCTGCTCCCGGATTACGCGCACCTGGCCGGCGTGATCCACGTCATCGACGTCGCGGAAGCCTCCGGGGGGTGCACGCTGAACGTGTACATGAATGCCGAGCTTGAAGAGGCGATGGCCGTGCTGGTCCAGCCCGCCGGCGGATCGGCCGCCGCGGAGGGGGGATAGCTTCCCTGCAGGGTTTCGCCTCCCGCACCAGATGGGTGCAGATCATTTTTTTGGCGATCCACCCTACCCCGGAGAAAATGATTTCCAGATTGGAACATCCAGCGCCACCTTGTACCAGTGGCCCTGACCACCCCACCCCGGAGAAAATGATTTCCAGATTGGAACTGCCAGTAAACTGGATGCGGTTGACGAAATCCTGCAGCGGACCTGACCCCTGGCCTCTTCCCTAACCCCGGAACAGAACATCCGGGGCGCTACGCGAGGGAAGGGGAGAAATCCAGTCCTCCCCCTTCCCTGCCCGCAGGGCCTGCGAGCGTTTTTTGCGAGGAGTCTGGGAGGGGAATTGGGGGGTCAGGTCCAAGGGCGAATCCAAGCCCATAAATCTCAAACGAGGTTCGCCAACAGCACCCACCTGGGACGTACCCCCGCAGATCCGCCGGCGGATTTTTTATTTTCAACTACAATAATTGCAGCAGGTTCCAATGCCTGTTCGGAGAAGCGCCGCTCAGATAAATCACTCTTGGAAGGGAAACGGATATGCAATACAGAACTTTTGGCCGGATGGGTTGGCAGGTGAGCGACATCGGCTATGGGATGTGGGGGATGGGGGACTGGACCGGATCCGACGATGCGGAATCCATGGCTTCCCTCGAGCGCTCGGTCGAGCTGGATTGCAACTTCTTTGATACGGCCTGGGCCTACGGCGACGGGCACAGCGAGCGGTTGTTGGGACAGCTGGTTGCCCTCCACCCGGACAAACGCCTCTTCACGGCGTCCAAGATTCCCCCCAAAAGCCGGAAGTGGCCTTCGCGGCCGGGCTATCTGCTCCAGGAGAACTATCCTCCCGATCACATCCGGAAATATACCGAAATGAGCCTGAACAACCTGGGGCTGCGAACCCTGGATCTCATCCAGTTCCACACCTGGAATGATGAGTGGGGCGCCGATCCGGGCTGGCAGGAGGCGGTGAAAGCGCTCAAGCGCGACGGGCTGGTCCGCGCGGTGGGGATATCGGTCAACCGCTGGGAGCCTGAGAATGTGATTAAAACCCTGCGGACCGGTCTGGTGGATGCCGTCCAGGTGATCTATAACATTTTCGATCAGGCGCCGGAAGACCGCCTCTTTCCCACCTGCCGCGAGCTGGGGGTGGCCGTGATCGCCCGGGTCCCATTCGATGAAGGCACCCTGACCGGCACGCTGACCCTCGAGAGCCGCTGGCCGCAGGGCGACTGGCGGAACTCGTACTTCGTGCCCGAGAACCTGAAGGCCAGCGTCGAGCGCGCGGAAGCGCTCAAGCCGCTCGTCCCAGCCGGGACGACCCTGCCCGAGCTGGCGCTGCGGTTCATTCTCTCCAACCCGGACGTCAGCACGGTCATCCCGGGGATGCGCAAAGTTCGCAACGTCGAGGCGAACATCGCTGTCAGCGACCGGGGCGGGCTGGACGCGGACCTGCTGGCAAAACTTCGCCAGCACCGCTGGGACCGCCGGCCGACCTCCTGGTCGCAGTGATCGAGGAGTACGATGGAATACGTCAATTTCGGTAAAACCGGTCTAAAAGTCTCGCGGATCTGCCTGGGAATGATGAGCTACGGCAGCTCGAAATGGCGCCCGTGGGTGCTCGACGAGCCCGAAGCGCGCCCATTTATCCGGCGGGCCATTGAGCTGGGGATCAATTATTTCGACACGGCCGACAGCTATTCCCTGGGAGCCAGCTAGGAGGTTCTCGGGCGCGCGCTGCGCGATTTCGGCGGCAGGGACGAGATGGTGGTGGCGACCAAGGTGTTTCTCCCCATGGGTCCCGGCCCGAACCAGCGCGGGCTTTCGCGCTTTCATATCCTGAACTCCATCGACGCATCCCTGCGCCGGCTGGGAACGGATCACGTGGATCTATATCAGGTCCACCGCTTCGATCCGTCCACGCCGGTAGAGGAGACGCTGGAAGCGCTGCACGATGTGGTCAGAGCCGGGAAGGCCCGCTACGTCGGCGTCTCGAGCATGCATGCCTGGCAGTTCGCGCGCACCCTGTACCTGGCGCGGATGCACGGCTGGACCGGGCCGGTATCCATGCAGAACCACTACAACCTGGTCTACCGGGAGGAGGAACGCGAGATGATCCCCTTCTGCCGGGAGGAAGGGATCGCCATCATCCCCTGGTCTCCGCTGGCGCGCGGCTTCTTAACCGGCGACCGGAAGCGGGGCGCCGCGGATGAAACCACCCGCGGCCAGAGCGACGATTTCGCCCACGAGCTGTATTACCGCGACATGGATTACGATGTCGTGGACCGGGTTGTGGAGCTGGCGCAGCGGCGCGCCGTAAAACCGGCTCAAATTGCCCTGGCCTGGCTGCTCAACAAACCCTGGATTACCGCGCCGATCATCGGCGCGACCCGGATGGAGCACCTCGAAGAGGCGGTCGCCGCCCTGGAGATCAAGCTCTCCAAACCGGAATCGGACTTCCTCGAAGAGCCGTACCAGCCCCACCCGGTGCTGGGGTTCTCGTAGAAAACCCTCCGAGCCTCGAAAAGGTGGGTTTCAAGGTCGAGGCGGCTGCCCGCTCCCGGATCTCCCCGGGCCGGGGCTGCCGCCCTTTTAATCCTGGCCGGATGAACCCGGTTTTCGTTCGTGGGCCGCGCCGATTGCCGCGCGCAGGTTATCCCAGGGGGTGCTGCTGGGGACGGTGCAATCTGCTCCCAGGATGAAGCGGGCGGGGGCAGCATCCAGGATTTCCCCGGCCGCCGCCCGGGCCTCGCTTTCCGTCCCCGCGGAGAGAATCCCCAGCCGGTCCATCCCGCCCATGAAGGGACGTCCGAAAAGCCGGGATACTTCCTCCGGGCTGGCCGTCCGCTGGGTCAGGTGGAGCGGAGCGTTGACGATCTGCCCGGGATAATCCGCATAGGGGGCGAGGTCGCGGTAGGGCAGGTGATAGTCGCAGACGTGCAGGATGTTCAAAGCCGTTCCCTGGTTGGCGGCGGCCATCAGCTGCAAATCGTAGGGCCGGATGCATTCATCGAAGAGCTGCCGGTCCGGGAGGCGGCCTTCTTCGCCGCCCTGGGTTGAGGTATAAAACCCGTCGAGGCCGAGCCGGACGCACTCGCGCACGAAACCGGTCAGGCTGTCGGTGATCACCTGCATCCCCCGCTTCACCGCTTCCGGATTTTCCTGGATGTGGCGGGTCACCCGCTCTGCGCCGGCTGCCTGGCAGGCGAACATGAAGGGGGAATACAGGGTC
>JAJYJF010000220.1 GCA_021796375.1 Chloroflexota bacterium
TCCCACTGGTACCACACCGGGACGACATGCGGCTGCCCTTCGGGCAGCGACGCGGTCGCCAGGCGGGCGAGCAGCGGCTCTGAGAGCATGGCGGTGTGTTTTTCCGAAATGTTGAACCGGAACTTCTCTTGTTCGGACATTTACACTCAGCCTTTCATCAAGAACCCTGAGATCAGAGCCGCAGCGATTCGCAGGTCAGGCCGCCGTCCATCTTGCGCGTCTCCGAGTTATCCAGCTCCACGAGGGGGAGCCCGAGCTGCCCGAGGAGATCGCGCGTCCGGGGAAAGCCGCTGGCGACGAGCAGCCGCCCATTCAGAAACAGGCAGTTCGCCGCCGGGGCTTCTTCAGGCGGCACGACCAGGCGGCGGAAGGGATGGAACTCCGGGCAGCCTTCCAGCTCCGCGGTGAGGAGCAGCGTGTCTTCGCCGGCGGCCGTGACGCTGGTTTTCAGGTGCAGCCCGCGGGAGACCGGGACCGCCGAGCAGGCATACCCGAACGGCTCGAGCAGAGCTGCCAGCTGCCCGGCGCCGGCCGGGTTCGTCCGGCTGGACAGCCCGATGAACACCCTCCGGTCCACGACCAGCACGTCGCCGCCCTCGAGCGTCCCCGGGGCCTGGATGCGCCCCAGCGGGCGAAGCCCCGCCAGGGCCGCCTCGATGTGGGCAGCTTCCCCCCGGCGCGAGGGCGCTCCCGGACGGGTGATCACCGCGATCTCGGGGGTGATCACCGCCACATCCTCGGTGAAGTACGCGTCCGGGAACCCGGGCAGCGGGTCCAGCAGCTGCACCGCGAGGCCTGCCTCGCGCAGCGCATCCAGATAGCTGGCATGCTGGCGGAGCAAGCGGTCGTAATCGGGAGCGCCCAGATTGGCGGCGGTCAGCCCCTGGGCGAAATCCGGCCCGGGGAGGCGGCAGATGGCGCGCGTAAATCCCATAGATCCCTGATCTGTTTTTTCCATGGCATACAGGTCCATCCAGCGGCCCCCCGGGCGCAAGACCGGCCGGTCTTTGCGCAGGCCGGTCTTCACGGCGACCCTGGCGGAGGCGGCGTTCTCCGGCTCGATCAGCGACACCAGGCGGCGCAGGCCGAAGCGGTGGAAAGCCGCTTCCCGGAGGGCGGCGGCGGCTTCGCTGGCGTAGCCTTTCCCCCAGACGGAGGCAGCGAAAACGTAAACCAGCTCCACCTCGTCCTGGCCGTCGATTTGCTTCTCGATCAGCCCGCAGTGCCCGATGACCGCCCCGCTGGCCGCTTCGACGACCGGCCAGAGATCCAGCGCCGGCGGGTTCTCCAGGCGCGCATCTTCTTCCAGCCCGGCTTGAATCTCGGAAGCGATCCGCGGACCGCCCATAAAGCGGGTCACCCGCGGATCCGCCCAGAGAGCCGCCAGGACCGGGGCGTCTTCCGCCTTCAGCGGGCGGATCAGCAGCCGCGGGGTCTCGATGGGCAGCACCGGTCCTCCTGGGCGCGGAAGGTCCTGCGAGGGTTAGAACCCAAGGATCTCCTTGATGTCTTCGGGCAGTTCCGCTTCCTTGTCGACAGATACCGGCGTGCCGCCGTAGGAGACGAACGTCACCTGCTTGCCGCCGTACCTGGCGACCCTCACGTATGTGCCGCCGTAGCGGACGATGCTGACGGGGATGCCGCCCTGGCAAACGAAGGTGACGTATTCCCCGGGGGTAAACTCATCTGCCATCCGGCCCTCCCTGTGCGGGTTGATTCGCGGGAACCCTCATCGCCGGAAGCCAGTCCCGGGCGCCATCACCGCCCGGAACGTGCGTGTGGATGAGGTCCCTCCTATCCTAGCATAAAACAGGCGGTTTCCCAAGCAGGCCGTTTTGACTTTCCGCTCCACCAGCGCCGGTCCGCCTCCATGGGTCCGTCGGGATTTTTTCGCGTCCTCCGGGCCGGCCAGGTCCGGGAGGGGGCGTCGCCCGTAAACGCACGGCCGCTGCCCAGCCCGCGCGAGACCGGATCGCCGCTCCGGACGGGAGTGGGGGGATTTCTAACGCGATCCCCAGGCGCTGCGGATCTTCACGGGCCGGGCTGATCAGGACCTACCCGGTGACTTCCAGATCACCTGGATGGGCTCAAAGCCAATCCCGAAAACCAAAGCCGGGATACAATAAATCCGATCTGCACCTCCGGGCGTTTTTCCACACTTTCTTTCAGGGATGCTCGATGCCAGAGAATGAGCCCTTCACGCTTCCCCTCGATTCACCCCGCGCGGATCTCGCCAGCGCGGGCGGAAAAGGCGCGAACCTGTCGCGGATGCTGCGGGCAGGGCTGCCCGTGCCGGGCGGATGGATCCTGACCACGGCTGCCTACCGGGATTTCACCCGCGCCAACCGCATCGACGACCGCCTGCGCCGGACCTTCCAGGAGCCGGTTTCGCAGGACCTCTCGGCGCTCGAGGAGCTCTCGGCGGCCATCCGGGACTGGTTCCAGGCGGGCGACCTCGGCCCGGAGCTGCTCGCGTCGATTCGCGTGTCGCACGCACCCTATCTCGGCGTTCCGGTGGCGGTGCGTTCCTCAGCCACCGCCGAGGACCTGCCCGGCCTTTCCTTCGCCGGCCAGCAGGAGACTTTTCTGAACGTCACCGGCGAGGCGGCCCTGGTCGAGGCGGTCGCCGGGTGCTGGTCCAGCCTGTGGACGGCCCGCGCCATCGGTTACCGGGCGCGGAACGGCATCCCGCAGGAGGGCATCGCCCTGGCAGTCGTCGTCCAGCAGCTGATCCCCAGCGAATCCTCCGGGGTGATGTTCACAGCCAACCCGGTCACGGGCCTGCGCAGCGAGTCCGCCATCGATGCGACCCTGGGGCTGGGCGAAGCGCTCGTCTCCGGCCAGGTCGAGCCGGACCACTACCTGGTCGATACGATCCAGGGAAGGATCACCGGGCGCCGCCTGGGGGCCAAAGCCCGTGTGACCGTCGCCCGGCCGGAAGGTGGGGTCGCCACCCGGGAGGAGCAGAACGGCGCCTGTCAGGCTCTGCCGGACGAGCAAATCCTGCAGCTGGCGCTCCTCGGGCAGCAAGCGGCCTCGCTCTTCGCTTTTCCGCAGGACCTGGAATGGGCCTGGGCCGGCCGCCGGCTGTGGCTGCTGCAATCCCGGCCGATCACATCGCTCTTTCCGCTGCCGGAGGGGATGAGCCCGGAACCGCTGCGGGTGCTTTTCTCCTTCGAGGCGGTCCAGGGGCTTATCGCGCCGGTCACGCCGCTGGGGATTGATTTTATCCGCAACTTCTTTGCCATCGCGGCCGGCATGTTTCGCATCCGGGTCACCTACTCCACGCAGAATATCCTGTACGCCGCCGGACAGCGGCTGTGGGTCAATATCACCACCCCGGTCCGGAACACGGTCGGCCGCAAAGCTGCCAGCGGCTTGCTGGGGGCCGCCGAGCCCGGGATCCTGCAGGCGATATTATCGATCTGGGACGACCCGCGCCTGATGCCGGAGCGGAAGGGCATCCGCTTGCATGCTGCCCGCCAGATCGCCGGTTTTGCCCTGCCGGTGGCCGCGAACGCGATTTTGAACCTGCTCTGGCCGGAGGCTCGCCGGAAATTCATCGTCGAGCGAGGGGAGCGGGTGCTCCGGGAAGCTCGCCGGCGCCTTACCCGGACCGCTGGGGACCGCCGCCAGCACCTGGCAGCCATCCTGGATGTCTTCCCCAGGCTGCTCTCCGAGAACTTTCCAAAATTGTTCGTCTGGTTCATCTCCGGGGTTGTGGCGGGGGTGGGGTCGCTCGAGGTCCTCGAGCGCCTGGCAAAGGCGCGCGGGCATCCGGACGGCAGCCGGGAGGGGATCTGGAGCGAGCGCGTGCTGGAGGTTTCGCGCGGGCTGCCGAACAACCCGACCACCACGATGGACCTGGCCCTCTGGAAGGTATCGCGGGCCATCCAGACGGATTCCGAAGGGGAGCGAGCCTTTTCCACCCAGACCCCGGCGGAGCTTGCGGCGGGTTTCCTGCGCGGGGAGGCCGCGCCCGTGATTGGCAAAGAAGTGGGCGCTTTCCTGGCCGTCTACGGCGGGCGCGGGCTGGGAGAGATCGACCTCGGGCAGCCGCGCTGGGGGGAAGACCCATCCCACATCTTCGAAGTGCTCGCGGGCTTCATGAATATCGCGGAGGACGGACAGGCGCCCGACCGGGTTTTTTCGCGTAGCGCGGAAAAGGCAGCTCAGGCCGTCCAGTGGCTGGCAGCCGAGACCGCGAAAGGCCGCGGGGGTTGGATCCGGGCGCGGCTGCTCCGGTTTTTCGCGGGACGCGCCCGGGCACTGATGGGGCTGCGGGAGAACCCGAAGTTCTTCCTGGTCCGGATGCTGTACGGCTTCCGCCAGGAGTTGCTCAGGGTGGGGGAAGAATTTGTCTCGGCTGGCGAGCTGGAACAAAAGGATGACCTGTTCCTGCTGAGCTGGGCGGAAATCCGGTCGCTTTCCGCGGGGGAAGACCGCGACTGGAAAGCGCTGGCCCGGGAAAGACGGGAGGGATACCGGCGCGAAAGCCTCCGGCGGCAGGTGCCGCGGGTACTGCTCAGCGACGGCAGGACGTTTTATGAAGGCGTTTCCGGGGGTGAGGAGGCGGAAGGGGTAATCGCGGGCAGTCCGGTCTCCCCCGGGCTGGTCGAAGGGCAGGTGAGGGTGCTGCTCCACCCGCGCGATTCCGCGCTGCAGCCGGGCGAGATCCTGGTCTGCCCCGGCACCGACCCCTCGTGGACGCCCCTTTTCCTGACCGCGGGAGGGCTGGTCATGGAGGTGGGAGGGGTGATGACCCACGGCTCGGTGGTGGCCCGGGAGTACGGCATCCCGGCTGTGGTCGGCGTCACCCAGGCGACCACCCGCCTGAAAACGGGCCAGCGCGTGCGCCTAGATGGGACGCACGGGAAGATTATCTTGCTGGATTGAAGCGAACTCCTGACCCGATCAGTGGAGAAGCGCCGGGTG
>JAJYJF010000221.1 GCA_021796375.1 Chloroflexota bacterium
GCCGGGTCAGGAACGTCACATTCCGGCGCGGGATCCTGCTGCTGGGCGGGGTGGTCGTCCCGGGGCTGCTGCTCGTCGCCGCGAATTTTTATCTCCTTCCGGATGGGCACCCGGCCATGACGGCGCTCCTATCCGCCGCCGTGAGCTCGGTCCCGGCGACCCCGGCGGACGACGTCGGGGAGCTGGCGCTGCAAACCCAGAACAGCGCCACGAAGGTCCTCAGCATCGGCGTGTTGAAGGGGTTCCACACGCCGGAAGCGCTGGCGCGGCTGGTCCGCCTGGCTCGCGAAGACCCCCTGGCCGTGCAGGACGCCGCCACACGAGACGCCCTGGCAGGCGCCATCGCCTCCTACGGGACCGACGCCAAACCGGCCATGCTGAGCTGGTTTAACAGCATCCACCCATCCCAGCCGGAAGCTGCCCCGGCGGGAGGCGGCGACTTTTACGCGCGCTACTTCAGCCAGCCGTTTGCGAGCCTGAAGAATGAAATCAATAGCGCCACCCTGAACCCGGCGGAGAAAGAAGCCCGGCTGGGCCAGCTGGCCGGCGCCGAGCAGCAGCTGCGGGCCGCGTTGTCCGGCCTGGAGGATTACCCTGCTCCCCCGCTGGATGAGGCGCGGCAGGATTTGGCCCTCCAGGTCTTTCTCCAGATGGACCTCAAGGAAGACGCCGGCCTGCTGAACCTCGCCCGCACGGTGGCCGCCAGCCCCGCTTACCCCGACCGGGTGCGCGGGGACGCGCTCCTGCTCATCGCCAAGCTGGGGACCGCCGGGGACCTGACCACCCTCTACCCTTATATCCACAGCGAAACCCCGCTCTTGCAAGCCAGGGCCCTGACGGCCATCGCCGCCCTGCAGCAGAAGTCCGCGCAGCCGGCGGCAAAGTAGCCCGCATCCAGCGCAATCCTGCCGCCGGCCGGGTCCTTCCGGAGGCCGCGGGGCGCCGGGGGCATTCGCCAGCGCCGGAATGCGGGCGGGTGCATTTCACTGATTCGGGAAACGATCCTGGCCGGAACGAGAAATTGGCCGCGAAATTGAAATGCTGCTGGCGAAATCCCTTTTAAGATAGATGGACTTGGATTCGCCCTTTGGACCTAACCCCCGGCCCCTTCCCTAACCCCGGAACAGAACATCCGGGGCGCTGCGCGAGGGAAGGGGAGAAATCCAGGTCTCCCCCTTCCCTGCCCGCAGGGCCTCCGAGCGTTTTTTGCGAGGAGTCAGGGAAGGGGGTTGGGGGGGTTAGGTCCATCGCGGGATCTCGCCAACAGCATCCAGTCCTGTGGGAAACGATCCTGGCGCATCCGGGATGGGCGGTTCGCGAACCGCCCCTACTACTCGGCGGAACGAGAAATTGGCCGCGAAATTGAAATGCGCCCAATGCGAGACAGCCGGCTTGACTGTCTTTTAATTCTATATATACTGAGATGAATTCGCCGGTTGAGTGAGAGGCAGGGTATGCAGGCATCCCAACCTCCTCACCCGGCGGCCGGATTCCGCTGCGGCGCGGGCCGCACCGGCCCTGGATCGGGGCGCGGTTCCGGCCTTCGATTCTCAAACCCTCCCCGTGGCAGATAAACCACGCCAGAGCTTTTCTGTTTTAAGCTTGCAAACCGGGTAAAATACCTGAAACCCCAGAAGAGGAGGTGATGTTTAAGGCAATCTTGAATCCAATCGTTCGCAGCCTGCAGTCCAAGATCCGCAGATTTTATCAAACCACATCGAGTGACTATGGAGGAGGAACGATATGAATAGAAGGTCATTCACTGCTATCTCATTACTTGCCATCCTGACCCTGCTGCTGACCGCGTGCTCGTCCGCAGCGACGCCCACCCAGGCCCCAGCTCAGCCCACCCAACCACCGGCAGCGCCTGCCGCGACCCAGCCGCCCGCGGCTCCCGCGAACACCCAGGCGCCTGCCGCTCCGGCCGCCACCCAGGCCCCCGCCGCCGGGGCGCCCGAGACGATCAACTTCGTCAGCGATTCTGACACCAACATCACCGACTGGATCTCGAACAAGATCGCCCCGGCTTTCGAAGCCAAATTCCCCCAATATAAAGTCAAGGTCACCATCGTGCGCGGCATCGGCAACGGCGACGCCGATATCGCCGACCGCGCCTACGCGGCCCTGCAGAGCAACGCCGACCCGCAGGTGGACGTGATCGAGTTTGACGCCACCACCAAGCCGAATCTGATCCAGGCCGGGTTGTGGGAGACCATGGACACCAGCACGGTTCCAAACGCCAAGAACCTCCTCAAAGGCATTCAGACCTCGACCTCGAGCATGCCCTACCGCGGATCGCAGGTGCTGCTGGCCTATGACAGCACCAAGGTCAAGGAGAGCGAGGTCCCGCACACCTTCGCGGACCTGATCACCTGGATCAAGGCTCACCCGGGGCAGTTCGTCTACTGCCGGCCGGATAAGGGCGGCAGCGGCGGCAACTTCGTCGACCGCGCCATCTACGAGGTAACCGGCAAGGACCCGTCCATCTTCAATGCCGGCACCCCGGATCCGAAAGTGGTGGCCCAGTTCCCGAAGGCGTGGGACCTGCTGCGCAGCATCCACTCCGCGATCTACGACAACGGTGCGTACCCGGCCGGCAACACCCAGGTCCTCACGCTGCTTCAGAATGGCTCGGTCAGCATGGCGCCCGCCTGGTCCGACCAGTCGCTGCAGGCGCTGGCGAACGGCGTCTTGCCCGATACGATCAAGCTGGCGCAGCTCACCGACCTGCCCTTCCCCGGCGGCGCGACGATGCTCTCGGTGCCCAAGAACAGCCGCCACCTGGCTGGCGCGCTCGCCTTCGTCAACTACATGCTGAGCTCGGAAGGCCAGATCTCGGTGGTCAAGGACGTCGGCGGCTTCCCGGCCGTCGATTGGAGCACGCTGCCCGCCGACCTCCAGCAGCAGTACACCAGCGTGATTGCCAAGTCCGTCCCGGTCTGGCCCGGCGGCCAGTGGGATGCCATCCGCAACAAGGGCTGGTACGATAACGTCGCAACCAATATCAAGCAGGGGTCATAACCCCAGGTTTTCAGGAGAAAAGCAGGGGCAGGCAATAAGCTCCTGCTTTTCTCCTTCCTTATAGAACAGATCGCATTCGAGAGCCCATCAGGCTTTATCGCGTCATCCCGGGAACCTCCCAATGGCTACTCCTCAAGCTTCGGCTTTCCAGCCTGCACCGGCAGCCACCGCCCGCCGCAAATGGAGCGGGCCGGTCGCGTACGTGTTGATCGCACCGCCGATCCTGATCATGACCCTGCTGATCTTCTTTCCAGCCATCCAGGCACTCTTCGAGACCCTGTTTGTCACCAGTGGGACGACCGGAAAGGCCGCGGTCTCCCTGCAGAACTACATCGCCTTTTTCCAAAGCCCGATCCTGGTGGCCAACCTGATCTTTACCCTGGAAATCACCCTGGGGACGGTCTTGCTGCTCTTCGTGGTGGGCCTGCCGATCGCGCTTTACCTGCGCTTTTCCAAGAGCCGCATCGCCGCGGGGGTGCAGATGCTGGCGCTCTTCCCCCTTTTCGTCCCCGGCGTGATCCTGGCCTTCGCGCTGATCCGCTTCACGGGCACCCACGGCATGCTGGATACCCTGCTGCACCTGGTCGGGATCCACGGGTATTCGACCCCCTACCTGCATCCCCAGGGGGTGGTGATCGCGCTGGTCTGGGAGAACATCCCCTTCACCGTCCTGGTTCTGACCGCCGGGCTGCGGCAGGTTGAGGATTCGGTGATCGAGAGCGCGCGCGACGTGGGGGCCGACCAGTGGCAGATCTTCACCCGCATCATCGCGCCGCTCATCACCCGCGCGGTGGTGATCGTCTTCTGCCTGAACGTGATCGGGGTCTTTGGGTCGTTTACCCTGCCCTACCTGCTGGGCCCGGCCCAGCCGATGATGATGGGCGTCTCGATGCAGCAGACGTTCAATAACTACCTGGACCGCACCGGGGCGCTGACGCAGGCGGTCATCACCTTTATCTTCTGCGCGTCCGTCGGTTTGCTCTACGTGCGGACCGTGACCCGCCCCAAGCAGGAGGCCGTATGACCGCCCAGACCGCGCAGACCGCACAAATCGCCCAGCCTCACCGTCCCGGCGCGGCCGCCCGCGCGTTAAAAACCGTCCGGCGCGACGGCATCGGGGTGCTGATGCTGATCGCCCTGTTCATTATGATCATCGGCCCGATGATCACGGTCATCCTGTGGGCTTTTGCCGAGCAGTGGCGCTATCCCTCGCTGATCCCCACCCGCTGGGGCTTGATGTACTGGATCCAGACCTTCGCCCGGGCGGATATCCAATCCGCGCTGCCGCTTTCGATCGGCCTGGCGACAGCCGTCACCGGGATCTCGGCGCTGATCTGCCTGCCGGCGGCTTACGCCTTCGCGCGGATGAACTTTCCCGGGCGCTTGCCCCTGCTGCTTTCCTTCCTGGCGACCAATGCCTTCCCGCGCTTCGGGCTGTACGTCAGCATCGCGGTGGTCTTCTTCCGGCTGAACCTGATCGGCACCATCCCCGGCGTGGCGCTCATCCAGATCGTCAACACGCTGCTCTTGATGATCTGGATCCCCACCTCGGCTTTCCAGGGGATCGACCACTCGCTGGAAGAGGCCGCCCTGGACGTGGGCGCCTCCCGCATCCGCGTCTTCGTGCAGATCACCCTGCCGCTGGTGCTGCCGGCCCTCAGCGCGGCGCTGCTGCTGACCTTCGTCAGCACCTTCTATGAGGCGCAGGGCGCGCTCATCATCGGCATCCCGAACGTGACCACCATGCCCGTGCTGATGTATTCCATCATCAACAGCCAGGTCATCGTGCAGTACGGGGCGATCATTTCTCTCATCCTCTGGCTGCCGTCCTTCTTCTTGCTGCTCTTCGTCCAGCGCTACGTGCGCGGCGGCGCGATCTCTGCCGGCTTCGGAGTCTAACCATGGCGACA
>JAJYJF010000222.1 GCA_021796375.1 Chloroflexota bacterium
GACGGCGCCAGCTCCCGCGGGGTAATGCCGGATTGGAAGAGCGCCGGCCAGAAGCGGTTGCCCGGCCGGGCGAAGTGATGGCCTACCGCGGCCGAATACAGTCCCGGGTTGATGCCAACAAACAGGGCGCTCAGCCCCGGCGCGATGATGTCGGGAACGGTTTTCCCCGCCCCTGCCCTGAGCTGGTCTCTCCCCGGCGCCGGATCCGTCCTCATCTGGCTACGCCCGGACGTGGGCCGGGGTGAAGCGCAGCGCCACCGAGTACGCCTGCGAGAAGCTCTCCGGCGTCAGCTCGATGTCGCCGATGCTCGCCCGGTATTTTTCCAGATAGCCGCGGTTCTGCAGCGCCGGGGGCTCGCCCTCCGCCACCCGGAGGCTGCCGGTCAGCACGACCACCTGGTCGCCCCACGGGTCGCTGTTCAGGTTGAGCGAGGCATGCGCATTGGAGGCGATATTCGCCAGCTTTACCGACCCGGGTTGGGTATAGATCAGGAAGGTTCCGCCCTCCCAGAAGAACCAGACCGGGGTCGGCACCGGCATCCCATCCGGTTTGACGGTCGTCAGCCAGATCACCTGCTCTTCGCGCAGCCGCCGCGCCACTTCCGCGGACAGCTTGTTTGCCATGTCTTCCATAATTCCCTCCCTCGCCATTCCCTGCTTCGAACGACCCCGCCGGGTACCCGGCGCCCCAGCCCTTCCATCCAGGTGGGGTTTCCGGTCCGGCTGGAAGCGCGTGACCAGCCCGTACCTCCAATCTTACCTGATTCCGGCTGTCCCGGCGGGGAAAACGCACCTGATTCCACCCGCCGGGCGCGACGTCTCAAAATCCCCCTCATGATAGAATAAATGGACGATGGATCTTTTCGAACACGCCATGCAGGATCGGATGGAAACCGAGGCGCCGCTTGCCCAGCGCATGCGGCCGCGCGAGCTGGACGATCTCCTGGGCCAGGAGCATATCGTCGGGCCCGGGAAGCTGCTCCGGCGGGCAATCGAAGCCGACCGGCTTTTCTCCTCCATCCTCCTATGGGGACCGCCCGGCACCGGCAAGACCACCCTGGCGCAGATCATCGCCCACCGGACGCAATCGCATTTCGAAACGATCTCCGCCGTGCTGGCCGGCATCCCCGAGCTGCGCAGCCTGATCCAGGAGGCGCGCGAGCGCCGGCGGCTGTACAACCGGCGGACGATCCTGTTCGTCGACGAGGTTCACCGCTGGAACAAAGCCCAGCAGGACGCGCTCCTGCCGCACGTCGAGACCGGGGTGATCACCCTGATCGGCGCCACCACCGAAAACCCGTACTTCGAGGTGATCAAAGCCCTCGTCTCCCGCTCGCGCGTTTTCCAGCTCCGCCCGCTGGCCGAAGACCAGATCTCGCAGCTGGTCGACCGCGCCCTGCGGGATCCCGTCCACGGCTACGGGGCGCGCCGCGTCGTCCTGGATGAAGACGCACGCAGCCATCTGGCTGCCGTCGCTGGCGGGGACGCCCGCAACGCGCTGAACGCGCTCGAGCTGGCGGTTGAATCGACGCCGCCCGGGGAAGATGGGGCGGTCCACATCGACCTGGACGCAGCCCAGGAATCGATCCAGCAGCGCGCCATCCTGTATGACAAGGACGGCGACGCCCATTACGATACGATCTCCGCCTTCATCAAATCCGTGCGCGGTTCGGACCCGGATGCGGCGCTGTACTGGCTGGCCAAGATGGTCCAGGCCGGGGAAGACCCGCGCTTCATCCTGCGCCGGCTGATCATCCTGGCCGGAGAAGATATCGGACTGGCCGACCCGCTGGGCCTGGTGGTCGCCACTTCGGCCTTCGCCGCATTCGAGAACATCGGCATGCCGGAGGGGATCTACCCGCTGGTCGAAGCCACCCTGTACCTGGCAACGGCCCCGAAATCCAACTCGGCGGGAGCCTACTTCAAAGCCGCCGAGCGCATCCGGGCGGAAGGCAGCGGCGAGGTGCCAGTCCATCTGATGGATGCCAGCCGCGACGCGGTGGCTTTGGGGCATGGGAAAGGCTACAAGTACCCGCACGAGTTCCCGGGGCATTTCACCCCCCAGCAGTACCTGCCCCGCGCGCTGCTCGGGGTGACATTCTACCAGCCGTCCGGCCAGGGCTACGAAGCCCAGGTCGCGGAGCGGCTCGCCCGCTGGCGCGAGGCCCAGTCTCGCGCGCTCGGGACATCTACGGAAGAAGATGGCAAACCTCCTGCTGATCCGTCACGCGGAAAATGATTATCTGGGCAAGCGCCTGGCCGGGCACCTGCCCGGCGTGCATTTGAACCCAGCCGGGATCCAGCACGCCCGGCAGCTCGCCGAAGCGCTCCAGAACCTGCCGGTCAAGGCGATCTACAGCAGCCCGCTCGAGCGCACCCAAGAAACCGCCCAGCCGCTCGCCGACCTCCTCCACCTGCCGGTCACCCCCTGCGACGGGCTGGCGGAGATCCATTTCGGCGCCTGGCAGGGCAAGACCCTGAAGCAGATGGCGCGCATGAAGCTGTGGAAGACCGTCCAGGAGGCGCCCAGCCAGATGGTCTTCCCCGGCGGGGAGTCTTTCCCCCAGGCGCAGGAGCGTATCGTGGCCGCGCTCGCGGCGATCAGCGCCGGCCACGCGGAGGAAGACCTGGTAGCCTGCTTCTCGCACAGCGATGCGATCAAGCTGGTGGTGGCGTACTACCTGGGGATGCCCCTGGATAACTTCCAGCGCACTTCGGTGGACCCGTGCTCGATCACCGCGCTGTCTCTGCCCAAAGAAGGACCGCCCCACATCGGTTTTATCAACCAGCGCATGGGGTTGGAGTTCAAGAAACCGCCCGAGACCAAACGGCGGAAGAAACGGGACAAGGAAAAAGCGGGGGAAACTCCTTCTGAGAAGCCGGGCGGCGAGCGCTGAAAACCGGCCCGGTGGGGGTAACCCGGACCGGGGGGATGGCGGTCCCGCCGGAAATCCTGCCCTAACCCAGGTCGAGGATGCTGTCCAGTCCGCGCCGCAGCCCGACGAAGCTGCCCACCTTTCGGATTGCCAGGAGGGCGCCCTCTATGTACGGCTCGGCGCTGCTGCCCGAGTCATGGCGCAGGCTGAGCGTCTGGCCCGACATCCCAAAAATGATTTCAGCCGAAATCGTAAACCCCGGCAGCCTCACGGAATGGACCTGCGAGCCGTCCAGCCGCGCCCCGCGGGTCTCCCGGACTCCCTGGGTTTCTTCTAACGGGACGGTGAGCTCAGATGGGCGGATTCTCGACAGCCTGGCCGCCAGCTCGCGAGCCGTCCCGCTGGGGGCGTCCTGCTTCCCGTCAGAAGCGTAGTCGATAATTTCCCACTGCGGGATATACCTGGCGGCAATTTCAGCAAATTTCTGCAGCAAGACCACACTGATGGCAAAATTGCCGACCGCGAGGACGGCGCGTTGTTCCTTTTCAGCGGCCGCGCCAATCTCGGCATAGTCCGGGCTGGTCAGCCCGGATGTGCCGATAATGACGTTGGCCCGGTGCCGTAAGGCTGCCAGGCAGTTTGCCTTTGCCACCGCCGGGTTTGTGTAATCGATGAAGACGTCGCAGGGGATGCTGAGGGCTTTTTCGGCCGATCCGTAAATGGGGCATTTCAGGCGGGGCTCAGCCAGCACATCCCCCAGGCTGCGCCCGGCGTGCGTTCGCGATACAGCCGCCACAAGCTCGATGTCGTCGGATCGGGCGATCCCGCGGGAAAGCGCCGATCCCGCCCAACCTGTTGCGCCTGCCAGGCAAACCCGGATCGGCATTCGTCCCTCCTCTGCTGGTTCTCTGTGATTTCCCGGCGAAGCGATCATCCCTCACCCACGTTCAGCTTCTGCATGTCGAGCATCATTTCACGCAGCAGCGAGACAGGAACGCGGCACGTATAGATCCGATCCCGGCGGTCGACCGCCCAGGCATCCCTGAGGCTGACCCCGCCGCGGTGGAGCTCGGCTAGCAGAAGGGGGTAATCCAGCCAGAGCTCCGCCGGCGGAGCACCGGGCTCGAGATGGATGCCGAGCCCGGAATGGCCGGTTCCCCAGGCTTTTCCAGTGTAGGGCTGCCGGTCCGAACAGGAAAACCCGACCTCGTCCAGGGTCAGCCCGGGCAGCCCGCGGTTTGAGATCCGGATGGTCAGCCGGTTCCGGCCCGGCTCGCGGGTTACTTCCATCCCAACCGAGCGCTGCGGGAACCTGCGCCGGAAGAAGGACAACCCCAGCGCGGCTCCCACGGCCAGGACCAGCGCGATCGCGGACGGTCCGTCCAGGTGAAGGCTCATGGGGGAGAATTATATCAAGCCGGCGGGTTCCCGGATGGTTCGATCCACACAGCCGTTCCGTAGCACAGCACCTCGGTGACCCCATCCATCACATCGTTTGCATCGTAGCGCATGCCGATGACGGCGTTGGCGCCCATCTGCTGGGCGTGCTGGGCCATCAGGTTGAAGGCTTCCTCGCGGGCGTGCTCGCACAGCTCGGTGAAGACGGTGATGTTCCCGCCGACCAGCGTCTGCAGGCTGCCGACGAAGTTGCCCACCACGCTGCGCGAGCGCACGGTGATCCCGCGCACGATCCCCAGGTTGCGCACGTTGCGGTAGCCTTCAAACCCAAAAGCGGTGGTTACCATGTTCATTTGCATGTCTCATTTCTCCATTCAAAAAGATGATCACAGAACTATATACGGAAAATCTGCTCAAAAAATTCACATCCAGCCGGGGATGAGCCGCCGGTGGGCTGGCTTATCCCCTGTTTCAGATGCTTTCACGGGCAAGTTTTCTTTCCCCGCGACCCCTGTTCGCCTCCCGAACGCGGGAGAGGGGGATTCTTGTTGAAAAGAAGGATTTTTGCCCGCCTTCGCGCGCAAAAATCCTTCTTTTCAGCTTTTACTTCTCCTTCGGA
>JAJYJF010000223.1 GCA_021796375.1 Chloroflexota bacterium
GCCACCCCGTTGCCGCCGAAGGTGTTGTAAATCCCGCTGGCCAGGTTGGCCACCCAGGCCGTTTTGTTGGCCACGAAGTAGCTCGCCACGATCGCCGGGAAGGTCAGGATGGATTGGGCAAAGATCAGCGGGATCATGCCGGCCATATTGACCATCAGCGGCAGGTTGGAGCGCACGGGCATCGACATCCGGTTTCCGACCCGGCGCCCGGGGAACATCACCGGGACGTTCCGCCTCCCCTGCTGGACAAAAACGATGGCGAAGATGACCAGCGCCAGGATGGCCAGGATGATGAAGATGAACCACCAGTGCTGCTGGTCTGCCAGGAGGGAGTAGATGCTGGAGGGCATCCGCGCGACAATCCCGGCGAAGATGATCAGCGAAAGGCCCTGGTTGCGGATCCCATATTCCGAGATCAGCTGGCCCAGCCAGATGCCGAACATCGTTCCGCCGATCATCACGATCAGCGCGGTGAGCGAAGGGACCAGGTCAGCGCCGGTGAAGCCCCAATGCTTCAAAACCGCCGCGCCGCCCGTGAACGATTTGAAAATATTCACCTGGCCGATCGCGGAGAGAGCCGCCATCGGCACCGTGCCGATCACGGTCCATTTTTCCATCCAGGTCTGGCCTTCGCGCGGGTTTTCTTTCAGCCGCGCTTCGAGCGAAGGGATGATCGGGACGAGCAGCTGGATGATGATCTGGGCGGTGATGTATGGATAAACCCCCATCGCGAGGATCGAGAAGTGCGAAACCGTTCCACCGGAGAGCAGGTCCAACAGGTTGAAAAGGTTGCCTCCCGCGCCGCCCGCAGTTGTCAACTGGCGCAGCACGGTCTGGTCAACCCCCGGAACCGGGATGTTGGAGGCCAGGCGGTAGATGATCAGCAGGATCAGGGTGATCAGCAGCTTCTGCCGGATGTCTTCCGATTTCCATAAGTAACGCCATGCCGACCGCTTCATAAAAGGGTCTCCTTAGGTATTCAGCAATAAGCCAGCTACAGCGTCTCCACCTTGCCGCCGGCGGCTTCGATCTTGGAGCGCGCGCCTTTGCTGATCCGGTGCACCCGGACCACAAGCGGGACGGTCACTTCGCCGCGCCCGAGGATCACGACTGGATTTTGCGGTTTGCTCAACATCGCAGCTTCGGTGAGAAGCTCGGGGGTAATTTCACTGTTAGCGGGGAAAGCGCTGAGCTGGTCGAGATTGACTTCGTTGTATTCAACCTGGAAGGGTGGAGTAAAGCCCTGTCCGCGCTTGAAGGGCAGGTGCCGGAAAAACGGCAGGTTGCCGCCCTGCAGGTAAGGGCGCACCGGCTTTCCAGCGCGCGAGGCCTGGCCCTTGGTCCCCCGGCCGGCGGTCTTGCCCTGCCCGGCGGAAATCCCATGGCCAACGCGCTTGCGCGGGTGCTTGGCGCCTTTATTTGGCACGAGGTCGTTGATTTTCATGATCTTTCCTACTTTTCTTCGATTCGGACCAGGTGGTTTACTTTATAAAGCATCCCACGCAGCGAAGGCGAATCCACGTGCTCAACCGTCTCGTGGAGCCGGTGAAAACCGAGCGCCCGGAGGGTCGCCTTGTGTTTCTTGGTGTAGCCGATCGCGCTGTGAACCAGCGTGATGCGCAGTACTTTCTGCTCTTCTTGAGATGGCTCAGCCATTCTTCCTCCGCTCCCAGAAAGGCAGCAGCTCGGAGACCGGCTTGCCGCGCCGGGCCGCCTCGGCTTGGGGCGACTTGAGCTGTTCCAGCGCCTGGTAGGTGGCCTGGACCACATTCAATACGTTGGAGCTGCCGAGGGATTTGGTCAGGATGTCGCGCACGCCCGCCACCTCAAGCACCGCGCGAACGCCGCCGGCCGCGATCACGCCGGTCCCCGGTGAAGCCGGTTTGAGGAGCACTTTCGAGCCGCCCACCCTGCCGATCACCTCATGGGGGATGGTGGTACCGGTGAGGTAAACCTGGTGCATGTACTTCCGCGCCTGGTCGGTTGCTTTGCGCATCGCGTCCGGCACCGCGTTAGCTTTGCCCACGCCGATGCCGATCTTGCCGCGGTTGTCGCCAACGACCACGGTCACCCGGAAGGAAAACCGCCGGCCGCCTTTCACCACTTTCGCCACGCGAGCGATCTCAATCACGCGCTCGTCGTAGGTCTGTTCCGTGTTTTGGTATTCGGTCATCTCCATAATTTCAGGTCCTCAACCTTTCATCCGTGCCTAGAATACCAGGCCGCCTTCACGGGCGCCCTCCGCCAGGGCCTTGACCCGGCCGATATAGCGGAACCCGCCCCGGTCAAAGACAACCGTGTTGATGCCCTTCTCCACGGCGCGCCGGGCAACCGCTTGGCCGACGAGCTTCGCCTGCTCGCTCTTTGTCTTGCCGGTCATCTGCGAGCGCAGGTCGCCGTCGATGGATGAAGCCGAGACGAGGGTGTTCCCTGCTTCATCGTCGATCACCTGGCAGTAAATCTCTGCCGTGCTGCGGAAGACGTTCAAGCGCGGGCGGTCCGGAGAGCCGTGGATATTTTTACGCACCCTGGAATGGCGCCGAATACGAGCCTCTGAACGAGTTTTAATTGACATAGTTACACCTACTTCTTCGCCTTGCCGGATTTTCCAGCCTTTCGGCGGATCCTCTCACCCAGGTAATGAATTCCCTTGCCTTTGTAGGGTTCGGGCGACCGGACCTCGCGGATGTTCGCGGCGATCTGTCCAACCTGCTCCCGGTCGAAACCCTTGACGCGGATCTGGCGAGCTTTCGTATCGACCTCGAAGCTGATCCCCTGGGGGGGCTCGACCCGCACGGGGTGCGAATATCCGACGTAAAGAATCAGCGTCTTTCCATCCATATCCGGACGGTAGCCGACACCGTCGATTTCAAGCGTTTTCGTGAAACCCGTGCTGACGCCGGTCACCATGTTCGCGATGATCGCGCGCGTCGTTCCGTGCAAGGCGCGTTCTTCCGCGAGCTCCGAGCTTCGCCGGACGACCAGATGGCCGTCTTCGAGGCCGATCGCGATTTTCGGGGAGAAAACCCGGTCCAGCTCGCCATTCGGTCCTTTGACATGAACGTGAGAACCATCGACAGTGACTTGAACGCCTGCCGGGATGGTCACGGGCATTCGACCAATTCTAGACACAGTACATACCTCCTATCCCTGCCAAAGTGTCTCTTACCATACCTTGCAGATGAGCTCGCCGCCAACCCCAAGCTGGCGCGCTCGCTGCCCGGTCATTACGCCTTTCGGCGTGGACAGAATGGCAATCCCCATTCCGGAGAGCACCCAGGGAATATCCTGTTTGCGGGTGTAGACGCGCCGTCCGGGGCGGGAAATTCTTTCCAGGCCGGTGATCACCGGCTTGCGCCCGCGGCGTTCGCCCACATACTTGAGGCGCACCCGCAGGGTCTTGTGCGCGGGATGCTCCTGGTCGCCATCGGCGACCTCAAAATTGTCGATATAGCCCTCTTCTTTAAGGATCTTGGCAATTTCTGCCTTCAGATTCGAGCTGGGCATGGCAACAATTGGCTGGCCAGCCATCACGCCATTGCGGATGCGGGTTAACATATCAGCGATTGGATCAGATATACTCATTTCTCACCACCTCCGGTCAGCCTACCAGGACGACTTCACAACGCCGGGAATTTTCCCTTCAAGTGCCAGCTCGCGGAAGCAGATGCGGCACAGGCCAAAGCGGCGGAAATAGCCGCGCGGTCTGCCGCACCGCTGGCAGCGGTTGCGCACCTGAACGGCGTGTCGCCGCCGCATTTCACGATACATCATACATTTTTTGGCCATCTTACGATCCCTTCCTGAAAGGCATCCCAAACATCTGCAGCAGCGCGCGGGCCTGATCGTCATTGGCTGCGTTGGTCACTATCGTGATTTCCATCCCGCGGATTTTATCGATCTTGTCGTAATCGATTTCCGGGAAGATGAGCTGCTCGCGCAAGCCGAGGGTATAGTTTCCCCGGCCGTCGAACGCATCCGCAGAAACCCCGCGAAAGTCGCGCACCCTCGGCAAGACGATGTTGATCAGCCGGTCCAGGAATGCCCACATGCGCTCCCCGCGCAGGGTCACCTTGACGCCGATCGAGCGCCCTTCGCGCAGCTTGAAGTTCGCGATGCTCTTCTTCGCCTTGGTGACGATCGGATGCTGGCCAGTGATGGCGGTCAGATCCGACACCGCTGCATCGAGGGCTTTGGGGTTATCCATTGCCTCGCCCAGGCCGATGTTCACCACCACCTTCTCAATCTGCGGCACCTGCATGACGTTGTCCAGATCGAGATTTTTCATCAGGGCCGGCACGAAATCATTCTGGTATTGGGTCTTTAATCTATTCATCGTTTGGCTCCCAACCGGCCTACTCATCCATCAAGGCGCTGCACTTCTTGCAAATCCGCTGAACCTTGCCGCCGTCTCTTGAGATGGCGATTCGGGTGGGCTTATTGCATTTCGGGCAGACTTTCATGACATGCGAAATATCGATTGGCGCTTCAAATTTTAGCAGGCCGGGGGAAAGCGTCCGCCCCTGCGATTCAACCTGGCGCTGGTGCTTGGTATGGATGTTGATTCCCTGCACCACAACCCGGTGGTCGTCCGGCATCACCTTGATGACCTCGCCGCGCCTGCCTTTATCTTCCAGCTTGCCGCTGATTATTTCTACCAGATCGCCTTTGCGAATCTTTACTTTCATGGCTTCGCTCCTGACCTCGCTGCCTTAGAGAACTTCCGGAGCCAGCGAGATAATCTTCATAAAACCTTTTTCACGCAGTTCGCGAGCCACCGGTCCGAAAATGCGGGTCCCCCGCGGGTTCTGGCCGTCGGTATCCAGGATGACGGCCGCATTGTCATCGAAGCGGATGATCGAGCCGTCTTCGCGGCGCCATTCTTT
>JAJYJF010000224.1 GCA_021796375.1 Chloroflexota bacterium
TCTGCGTGAGATGGGTGATCCGGCCGAACTGGGTCAGCATTCCGGTGGAATAGACCACCGCCCGGCCGGTCCCCGAGGCGACGGACGTGCCGGCAAAGACCAGGTTGGGGCGCTCCAGCTCGGTGAGGCTGTTGCGCAGGGAAGCGTCGGCCAGCTTGCGAGCGGGCATCGACTCGCCGGTCAGGGTGGCGTTATTGGTCCTCAGCCCGTACTCTTCGACCACCCGCGCATCCGCCGGGATAGAATCCCCCTCGGCCAGGACCAGAACGTCCCCCGGGAGCGTTTCCGCGGTCGGGATCTCGATCTCCCTGCCGCCGCGGATCACCCGGGCATACGCCGGCAGGAGCTCCGCCAGCGCCCTGACGGCCTGCTCGGCCTGGTGCTCGCGCCAGTACGAAAAGCTGGCGTTGACCAGGACCACAATCCAGATCAGGGCCCCCTGGGCGGGGCGGTCGATTATAAATGAAATCAGCCCTGCCAGCCACAGCAGCAGGGCCATCGGGTGGGAGACGAACCCCAGCCATTTTCGCGCCGGGTGCGTCCTGGGTGGCTCGGTGAGGATATTCCACCCGTAAAGCGCCCTGCGCTCATCGATCTGCTCCTCAGAGAGTCCCTGTGGAGAGGATGAAAGCGCGGAAAAAACCTCCGCCGGGCGGAGGGCGTAGATCGGCGCTGGCGGCATCGAGCCTCAATCCGCGTGCGCAGCGCCCGCCAGCGGGTCGATCCCCGGATCGGTTTCGTTCGGCGCGCCGCCCAGGTGCGGGCCGGTTAAATCCGGCGCCAGCAGGCGGGTGAGATAAGAGGCCTCCTCCGACCAGCCGTGGTCCACGGCGTCGTCGTACTCCCCGGAGGCCATCGGCGCTTCGGCCAGGCTCAGCGGGACGCGCACGCCAAAGACGCCCCAGAACCGCTCGATCCATCCCAGCAGGTGGTAGCGGTATTCCTGCATGCGCAGGCTCTGCCACTCCACGATCGAAGCCATCGTGCCCTGCACGCGCGCTTTCTGGACGACGATGCGGTGAATCTGGCTGGGGTCGCGGTAGCCGATGGGGGAGAGTAGCAGCAGGTGCGCGGTGATCGCCAGCAGGCTGAAGGAGATCAGCACCACCCAGCCGCCTTCCGACCACTTGCCGGCGACCTGCCCGACGAACACGATACCCGAGAGCACCGCCGCCAGGGTGGCTCCAAGGCTGCCCCAGCGCCGCGCGCGTCCGGTGAAATTCTTCAGCACGTGCCGGCGGATCGCCAGGCCCATCACCATGATCGGCATGAAGACGCCGATGCCGTAGTAGGGGATGCCCAGGCTGGTCTGGCCGCGGATCAGGAGCATGATGACGATCGCCACACCGAACGCCGCCACCACCGACCTGCTGAACGTCCCCTTGGGGTTGCGGTAAACCACCACCTCGGGGATCTCCCCGATGGCGACATCCCGCCAGGCGGTCGCCTGCACGTCCTGGAAGGCGGTCATCGAAGCGGCCGCCAGCAGCCCCACCGCCAGGATCTGGTACGCCCAGAAGAGAATATCCCCGCCCGGGATCTGCCCAAAGCCGATAAACGCCAGGTTGCCGATCAGCGTGCGCCCCGCCGTGCCATCGAAGACGTTGAAGCGGATGCTGAAGAAGGTCAGCAGCAGCGTGGTCAGCCCGCCGTAAAACAAGAAGGAGGTCTGGACCATGCGCCCGATGCCCGCCTTGCCGCTGTAGAAATCCCACAGCTTCTTGAGCCTGGGCAGGCGCTTCTTGCCCCAGGCGATCGGGCCCGCATCCTCGTCGATCACGAACTGGATCCCATTGGACATGGCTTCCAGCCCGGTCAGGGCGACCATGCCCTTCATGGATGCGGTCAGCATGTGCATGAGGGCCTGCGCCAGGGTTGCCGCCTGGGTCGTCCCCACGACCGGGGCCGGCGGAACGCCGCGCCGCACGGCGAAGATCAGGCCGACCACCATGACCAGCGTCAGCATGACGAAAATGCCCAGCATGGTGAAGACCAGGCGGGCCGATTCCCCCCGGCCGCGGATGGTGATCCAGCAGGTGAAGGAGACCAGGAGGGCGCCGATCCCGAAATGCCACAGCCAATTGATCCCGTACAGGTTCAGGATCGAGAGCAGCTGGTCCACCCCGGAGAGCGCCGAGACCACGATGGTGAAGATGTAGTCCTGGATGAGGGTCACTGCCACGATCAGGCTCATGGTCGGCACCAGGTAGCGCATGGAGGCCGTGTACGAGCCGCCGCCTTCGTTGAAGATCCCCAGCGAGTACATGTACAGCGCGCCAAAAACCGCGTTCGCCAGGGCAATCGCCGCGACCACGAAATAGGCGTCGTGCTGCAGGTTGTAGGGCTGCAGGGCGCTCATCAGCTCGCCGGTCGCGTAGAAATACGAGGTGAAGTAATCCACGCCAAATAATGCGACCGCCGCGAGCAGCCCGATCTGGCCGGCGCCGTGCACGTGCGCCGATTCTTTCTTCTCTTTCGGGGAGATCTTGAAAGCGATCAGAATGATGACAACCAGCAACAAAATAGAAATCATAATAGCAAACGCTCTACGGGTTTATTAAGATTTCGGCGCGCGATAAAACGCGTCTTCAAATCGCTGCAGCTCCGCGAGCAGGTGCTTGCGGGTCGATGCGCTCAGGCGGGTATCCTGGGCAACCTTGACCTGCTCCTCGCGGACCGCCTGGACGACAAATGCCGGGACAAACATCACCCGCCCGCCGGGGATGACCGCGAAATCGCGGGTGGCCAGCGCCAGCTGCTGGTCGTCGAAGAACGGGACGCTCAGGCTCAGCCCGCGGTTGAGGTCTCCGGCGGCCGCCCGCCGCTGGATGGTGGCGATCATCTCGCGCACCTCGTACTCGGCCAGCTTGCGGCCCTGGTTGACCAGCTGCCCGAGCATGCCGTAGCGCTTGCGCTGGTACTCGGCGTCGAAGACAAAATAGGGCGCCAGGCCGACCGCCATGTGCAGGATGGCCAGGAACTGCTGCATCGAGGCGATCGCCGCCTCGGCCTCGTTGATCGATCCCACCAGCAGCCGGCATTCGTCGTCAAGCGCCACCCACTGCGGCAGGTAGAACCGCCGCGCGTAGGGCACGTACGGGACCAGGAGCTCGGCCCGCTCCTCTTCCGCGGCGCTTTCCTCGGCAATCGCATCCGTACCGGCGGTGATGGCCGGCAGGGGTTCCTCCCCGGTCTCCAGCGGGACGGTCGCGATCTCCTCCCCCTCCAGCGCCTTGTACCGCACTGAACGGCCGGCGGGCAGCATGCGCTGGACCATGTGGGCGGCCACCGCGTGGCGCAGCAGCATGGCGCTGGCCGAAACCGCCGGCTGGTCCGCCTCTTCGAGCTCGACGAGCCGGGCGCGCAGCAGGGTGCGCAGGTCCGTGCGGGTGACCCAATCGAGAATGCCCCCAACCATCTGCTCGCGGAACCCGGCCGGAACCGCCGCGGTCCCCGCCGGGGCGCCGGTGGCGGCGCGCACGACCACCCGGTCGGGCAGGGCGAACTTCGCCTGGGGCTGGTTGCGCGAGATGCAGTCGGCCAGCTGGGCCGCCTGCGCTTCTAAGAAGCGCTGGACGAGCGGGGTTTGCGCTTCGTACAGGGCCTGCCGCGCTGCGTACTCCTCCTGGACGTGCGCGTTCAGCAGATAGGAAGCCTCTGGGGTGCCCGGTGGAGAGAGGAATCTCGAATTGGCCTTTTTTGGCATTCCGGCTATATCCTTAGAAAATTCCACAACCAGATGAACAAGATTTCCACGACAAAGACAAAAATGAAGAGCAGGCTGTTGATCCACCCGGTCGCCAGGTGATCGATGTCCGCCTCAAACACAAACGAGCCCGCGATGATCCCCGCCAGGATGCCCCAAAAAGCGATCTGGCGCAGGATGCGGGTCGGCCGGGGCTGGATGGGTTCCGGATAGAGCCCGGTGAAAACGTAGACGGGCGCGCTGGCCCGGGTAAGGATCAGGTCGGCGAGGGGGGCGCCTTTGTTTGGGAAAGATCCCGAGCGCTGGGCGGCGTGGCAGGCGACCAAATCCCCCGGTTGAAGGATGCCAGCCAGCGCTTTGATCCAGGATTGGCGGTAGACCACGCGGGTCTCGATCTGGTAGAAAACATCCCGGGTGATCGCCGCCAGGGTGGCCAGCCGCCGCTGGGCGCCGGGCCCGTAATCGCTGTTGCTGACCAGGGTGACGAAGAGGATCGACACCCTTCGCCGGCCGAGCAGCGACCAGATTTTGCGCGCAAAAGCGGCTTCGTCCACGTCTCGATCCGGGACAAGGACGACCAGGCGCGAAAAATCCGCCGTCTCCATCCCCTCGCTGTAGCGAGCCGGCCGGAGCGGGGCCGGATCCGCTTTCACGGGGCCGGCCGACAGCCGGGCCGGTGCGGCAGCCGCGCCAATCCGGGGTCTTGCGCGATTTTCCTGAGCCTCAATCATGGGGTACCGACCTTTTCTCCCTGCAGCAAATCGTCTTTCGTCATCACAGGGAGTGTATCGCCCGAGAATAAAGGGGGAACAAAATTTGCGAGCAGTCCCATAAGGAAAAAATAAAGATTTTAGCCGAATAAACCCGGACAATAAAAAACAGGGAGGATCCGCAATCGTGAAATTGCGGATCCTCCCTGTGATTCGCGGGGACTCTTAGTCGTCCGTCAGGAAGCGGTAGCCGATCCCGGGCTCGGTGAGCAGAAACTGCGGCTCTTCGGGGTTGGCCTCCAGTTTTTTACGCAGCTGGGCGATGTAAACCCGCAGGTACTCCACGTGATCCGCATCGGCCGCGTCCCACACGTGGCTGAGGATGGCCTGGTGGGTGAGGACGCGGCTCGAGTTCGCCGCCA
>JAJYJF010000225.1 GCA_021796375.1 Chloroflexota bacterium
TTGCCGACCCGCCGGGAGGGGATATCAACGCAGACCGCCAGGCCGTGATCCAGGCTTTTCGGGATGGGCATGCCTTCGTCGGATACGATCTGCCCGCATCCACCCGCGGATTCAGGTTTACCGCGCATGGCAGGGACCAGATCGCCTGGATGGGCGACGAGATATCCGCCGGGGATGGGATCACCATCCAGATCCGCCTGCCCCTGCCCGCCGAATGCCGGCTGATCAAGGACGGGAAGACGATCAAAACCTGGACGAACCGGGAAAACTGCACCCATATGACGAAAGAGCCCGGAGTTTACCGGGTTGAAGTCTATCTGCAAGCCTTCGGGCGCAAGCGGGGTTGGATCTACAGCAACCCGGTATACGTCAGGCCCTGAGGAGCGATGTCAGCCTCGAACAACGTTACCCGCCTGCTGCAGGCAAAAAAAATCGCATATGAAGCCTTCGACCTGCCGGCAGAGAAGCTGGGGGCAGCTGAAACCGCCCGGATACTGGACGTCCCCGTTCACAGGGTGTATAAGACCATCGTGATCACCCGCGAAAGAACCGGGAAACCGATCCTGGCGGTCATCCCGGGCGACCACGAGGTGGATTTAAAGGCGCTTGCCGCCGCGGTGGGCGAGAAAAAAGTCCGCCTGCCGACCGAGCGGGAAGCCGAGAAGATCACCGGCCTGCAGGCGGGCGGGATTTCACCCCTCGCGCTGCTCAACCGAGGATTTCAGATCCTGATCGATTCTGCCTCCCAGGCGGAGGCCCTGGTCCATGTTTCGGGCGGGCAGCGCGGATTGAACATCCGCCTGGCGCCTTCGGATTTAATTAGGGTGACCCAGGCGCGCGTCGCGCCGATCAGCCACCCGGTCGATCTCAGCCTTTAATCACCGCCGAGATCCCGGCGCCAGCCACAACCTCCACGGCAAGGTCTACATTTTGGTTATAATGATACCCACCAGGATTCAGGAATTCTCCAGATGAAAGACCAGCTTGACCGTATCGAACAACGCCTGCAGTCCCTGATCGAGACCGGATTACCGGGCCTGATCCCGCTGGGCATTGCCAACCGGACCCTCGTCCACGACCTGGTGCGGGCGATGCAGGCCAATCTGTACACCGCCAGTGACGGTACTGTTTACGCGCCGAACGCGTTTACCCTCAAGGTCAGCCCGGAGAGGCTGCCCGATTGGCAGGCGGATCCCTCCATCCTCACGAACGTGGCTCACAAGCTGATGCAGGCGGCCGGCGAGGCCGGGGTGCGTTTCTTTCACGAGCCGGTGTTGCGCGTCCTAGCTGACCCGGCGATCTCGTTCGATGATGTGAAGACGACCGCCTCGATCGACTCGGAAGAGCTATCCGAGACTGCCGCGATCCCCATCCAGCCGCCGGATGCGAATGGGCAGGACGCATTTCCCAGAAACGCCTTTTTGATTATTAAAGGGGTGCAGGTATACCCCCTGCGCCAGCCGGTCATCAACATCGGGCGCAGGGTAGATAACCAGCTCATCCTCGATGATCCGCGCGTCTCGCGAACCCACGCCCAGATGCGGGCCATCCGCGGCCAGTACATCCTCTTCGACCTGAATTCCACCGGTGGAACCTACGTGAACGGCCAGCGGATCAGCCGCTACATCCTCAACCCGGGGGATGTCATCTCGCTGGCCGGGGTCGCGCTGATTTACGGTCAGGACGCGATCGCCTCCGACTCGGACGAGACCCAGACTCCCGGAGAGCATCTCCCCCCTGGCACAACTCAAAGCCTGCCGAGGCTTTCTAAAGATGACTCGCTCGGCCCGACTCCACATCTATGACCGCCATCATCGTCCTCGGGATCCGTATTTTTATGGCCGTCGCGCTCTATGCTTTCCTGGGGTGGGTGATCGTGATCCTGTGGAGAGACCTGCAGCGGCAGAGCAAGACGGTAGGAAAGCGGAAAATCCCTGCCTTGCGGCTTACCTGGTTTGCGGCCCACCAGGAGCAGGTCCGGCAGTACAGCGATCCCGAGGTGATCATTGGCCGCGACCCCGCGAGTGAATGCCACCTGGAGGATGAAACCATCTCGGCCCGGCACGCCCGGCTGAGCTACCATCACAACCAGTGGTGGCTGGAAGATTTAAATTCAACCAATGGGACTTTTCTTAACTTAGAGCGGCTGGATGTGCCGGCGGTGATCGTCCCCGGCGATGAGCTTCGCTGCGGGCAGGTTAATATTCAGGTCGACATCCGCGAGCAATAGGAGGCTGGCATGGACGAGCAAAAACCGGTTTTAGGTGTGATCGGCGGATCCGGGTTGTATCAGATGCAAGGTCTCGAATCGCCCCATGAGGTCGTCCTGGACACCCCTTTCGGCAGACCCAGCGCGCCGGTCGTGGTTGGGACGATTTCCGGCAAGCAGGTCGCTTTCCTGGCCCGCCATGGAATCGGCCACATCCTCTCCCCCAGCGAGGTTAACTATCGGGCGAATATCTACGCGCTGAAGATGCTCGGAATCGATCGCGTCGTCAGCATCAGCGCCTGCGGCTCCCTGCGAGATGATTACAATCCCGGCTCGATCGTGATCCCGGACCAGCTGATGGATTTCACCCGCGGAACGCGCAAGCGGAGCTTCTTCGAGGACGGTCTTGTCGTCCATGTTGGGACGGCCGACCCGTTTTGCGACGACCTGTCGCCGCTCGTCGCGCTCGCCTGCGAGGCCACCGGGGCAAAAGTTAATCAGGGCGGAACGCTGATCACGATCGAGGGCCCGCGGTTCTCCACCCGCGCCGAGAGCCAGCTCTTCCGCGCCTGGGGCATGTCCATCATCGGGATGACCGCCTGCCCGGAAGCTTTCCTCGCCCGCGAAGCTGAGATGTGCTACGCCACGATGGCCCACGTCACGGATTATGATGTCTGGCATATTTCTGAGGAACCGGTTACGGTCGAGATGGTCGTCCACACGCTCAACCAGAACACGCATATTGCCCAGGAGGCGGTCCGCCTTCTGGTGGAGACGCTCACGCCTTCGCGCGACTGTGCCTGCGGCGACGCGCTCAAGGATGCGGTCATCACCGCTCCAGACCGGATCAACCCGGAAACCCGCGCCAGGCTTGCCCTGCTGTTAGATAAATACCTCGTCCGGTGAACCTGGTTTTTGGCAATCCCACCCCGGTTACCATAACGGATCAGATCCAGAGCCGGCTGCTGCGCCTGGCAGCCCTGTTTTTGTTTCTCTACTGCCTGGCGTTGAGTCTCTCACCCGTGGTGCGCCTGCAAAGCTGGAGCGCCGGAATCTTGTGGGAGCACTGGCTGGGCTTTGCCGCCTGGATGGGAGTATTCCTCGCCAGCCACCGGTCGTCTGCTCGGCTGGCCCCGGAGCGCGACCCCTACATCCTGCCGGCAGCGGCTCTGCTTTCTGGATTGGGGCTGCTGACCATTTGGCGACTGGACACGCTGCTTGGACTGCGGCAGTCCATCTGGCTGGTCATCTGCGGCATCCTCCTGGTCCTGGGGCTGCGGGTAGCCGACCTTCCAAAGCTCTTGCGCCAGCACAAATATCTCTGGCTGGTCGGCGGGCTGCTGCTGACCTCCCTCACTTTTATATTTGGCACTTACCCTTCCGGAGCCGGGCCCAGGCTGTGGCTGGGGTGCTGCGGGGTGTATTTTCAACCTTCAGAGCCGCTGAAGCTGCTCCTGGTCATTTACCTGGCCGCCTATCTTGCGGACCAGATCCTGATCCGGTTCTCGCTGTTCAGCCTGGTCTTTCCGACCCTGGCGCTGACCGGGGTTGCCGCTGTTCTGCTGGTTGCCCAGCGCGATCTTGGAACGGCGGTCCTCTTCCTGCTGCTCTATTCGGTCGTGATCTACACCGCCACGGGCCAGAAAAGGGTGATGCTCGGGAGCTTCCTCGCGGCGGGCTTGTTTTCCATCGCCGGCTATTTCGCCTTCGACGTCGTCCGCCAGCGGATGGACGCCTGGATCTCCCCCTGGCAGGAATCCGCGGGCCGGGGCTACCAGATCGTCCAGTCGTTAATTGGGACCGCCTCAGGGGGGATTTTCGGCCGGGGCCCGGGGCTGGGAAGCCCTGGCCTGGTTCCGGTATCCCAATCCGACTTTATCTTCACCGCGATCGCCGAGGAGATGGGTCTGTTCGGGACGATCGCCCTGATCCTGCTGATCGCGCTGCTGGTGCTGCGCGGCCTGAGGGCGGCTTTCAGAGCCCCCGACCCCTACCAGCGATACCTGGCAACCGGCCTCAGCGCTTATCTGGCGCTGCAATCTATTTTGATCATCGGCGGCAACCTGCGCATGCTGCCCTTGACCGGCGTGACCCTGCCCTTCGTCTCGTATGGAGGATCTTCCCTGCTGACCTCGTTTATCTCCCTCCTGCTGCTCCTTCAGGTCAGCAACCATCCCGACCAGGAGCCGCTGCGGCTGCCTCGACCCAATCCATACCTGCACCTCGCCGCGGGAATCCTTCTGGCGCTCGGCGTGGCTGGAATCCTCGACGGATGGTGGGGCTTCGTCCAGAGCGCGAACCTGCAGAGCAGGGCGGACAACCCGCGCCAGGCCATCACGGACCTCTACGTGCGGCGGGGCTCGCTGCTGGACCGGAATTACACACCCCTGGCGACAACCAAGGGATCGCCGGGGGATTACCAGCGGGTTCTCCTCTACCCCGAGCTGAGCCCCATTCTTGGCTATGCGAATTTCCAGTTCGGAAGGACCGGCCTGGAAGCTTCCCTGGACCCCTATCTGCGCGGTATTCAGGGCAACCCCGGCTCGCTGATCGCCTGGACCGAGCTGACGGCCGGCCAGCCCCCACCCGGGCTCGACGTCCGCC
>JAJYJF010000226.1 GCA_021796375.1 Chloroflexota bacterium
CGTGCCGCATTCCCCCGAAACAAGCGGGCTGCTGGGCGCCGAGGAGCTGGGCGCGATGAAACCGGGGGCATTCCTGGTCGATGTTTCCAGGGGTGGGGTGATCGATCAGGCAGCCCTGATCCAGGCCTTGCAGGAGCGCAAGATCGGGGGCGCCGCTATGGACGTGTTCGCCGAGGAACCGCTCCCGGCGGCGAGCCCGTTGTGGAAGCTGCCCAACGTGCTGATCACCCCCCACATCGCCGGCAGCAGCCCGCACTACAACGAACGCGCCGTCGAGATGTTCGCAGAAAACCTGCAGCGGTTCCTGGCTGGGCTCCCGGTCTTCAACCGCTACGACCGGCAGAGGGGGTATTGATCTGCCGTACGCTCAGATAAGCCCCCAGCCCATCCAGGCCGTGCTCTTCGACCTGGGGAGCACCCTCCTCTTTTTTGATACCACCTGGGAATCGGTCGCCGACGGATACAACCGGGCGCTCGTGGACGGGCTTCACCGCGCCGGCATCCGGGTCGACCCTACCGCCTTTCCATCCGAGTTCCAGCAGCGGATGGACGCTTACTACACAGAGCGCCAGACCGAATTCATCGAGTACACCACCGCATTTATCTTGCGCGGCCTTCTCGAAGAACATGGCTACGCGAAGATTTCCGACGCGGATATCGCCGGCATCCTGCGCACGCTTTACGCCATCCCCCAGGCCCACTGGCAGCCGGAGGCAGACGCCCTGCCCACCCTCACCCTGCTGCACCGCCAGGGGTACCGGCTGGCGGTAGTTTCCAATGCGAGCGACGACGCCGACGTGCAGGCGCTGGTAGATAAAGCCGGGATTCGCCCCCTGCTGGACGCGGTCGTCACCTCCGCCGGGGTCGGAATCCGCAAGCCCAACCCGCGTATCTTTCAAATCGCGCTGGATCAGATCGGCGTCCTCGCCGCCCAAGCGGTGATGGTCGGGGATACACTCGGGGCGGATATCCTCGGCGCGCACAACCTGGGCATCCCCGGCATCTGGATCGACCGCCGCGCGGATAAGGCCGCCAATCGGGATCACCTGGAGACGATCCAACCCGACGCGGTCATCTCCGACCTGGCGTCCCTGCCTGCCCTGCTCGAGCGCTGGAACCGCCAGCGGCAGTCCTAGCCCGAGAGCAACCGCTCGGCGCGCGGGGGAGCCGCAGCCTGACCGAGCAGCTCCTTCAGCCGCAGCGCGTTCCTGACGGCATATTTCCGGAGATCTTACGGGCGGGTTTCGTCGTCCAACGTGAAACCGACCCGGATGGTGACCTGCCAGTGAGCCACCCTCCCATCTTCGATCTCTCCGCGGGTTCCGGCCACCTCAAACCAGCGCATATTGCGCACCGTCCTGGCCGCGCGTTCCACGGCGATCCGGACCGCCTCATCGCTGCTGTTCGGGCTGCTGCCGGTCAGTTCAATGGTTTTATACACGTGAAACGCCATGATCCATCCTCCCTTGTCACTTGCCTATCTGGTTCAAATCGATCCCCCACTCGGAGAGCACCAGGTCCGGGATGACCCTGGCGCTGGCGCGCTCGTTCGCCCAGCCCAGCAGCGCGGGATCGCGGGCCGGCTGGGTGCAAAGCAGCTTCTGGCGGGGGAGGATCCCTACCCGGTTCAGGTCGAGCCGGTCTGCGTCCCAGCAGGTCTGGACGGTGACATCCGCGCGGGTAAAGCCCCGGGTGTGGTCCGCGCAGGCGCGCCGGAGCAGCTCGAAATTCGCATCATCCAGCTCGAAGGCGAAACCCCTCAGCTTCGCAGCGTTCACCGCGCCTTCCGGTCCGTGGAGGAAATCAATCCCGTCGTTTTTCCGCTTTGAATCGTGCAGCACCGCGAACAGCTCCACAACCTCCAGGTTCGCCCCGGTCTGCGGCGCCAGGCGGCGCCCATTCTCGAGCACGCGGGCCCAATGGCTCACGCCGTGAACGCCTTCCCAGGCCAGCGAGTACTCTTCCAGGACCGTTTTAAGCAGCAGTTCGGGCACCATTAATTCCTACATCCTTTTGATTAAACCGGGCCGGCCAGGCCAGGATTGTATCGATCTCCTGCAGCTCCTCGGGAGAGAACTCCAGGTGGTCGAGGGCTGCCACGGCATCCTCAATTTGGGCGACGCGGCTGGCGCCGATGAGGACCGAAGTGATCTGCGGCCTGCGCAGGACCCAGGCGAGCGCCATCTGGGCCATGCGCTGCCCGCGCGCGGCAGCCACCTGGTTCAGCCGGCGCACTTTTTGAACCAGCTCAGGCTGGATGTCCTCCCTGCGCAGGTAGCCCACCCCCCTGCCGGCCCGGGAATCGGCGGGGATGCCCTGGAGGTAGCGGTCGGTCAGAAGGCCCTGGGCCAGCGGCGAAAAAGCGATCGCGCCGATGCCTTCTTCATCCAGCACCGGCAGCAGGCCGTCCTCGACCCAGCGGTCCAGCAGCGAGTAGCGCGGCTGGTGGATCAGGCACGGGGTGCCCAGGTCGCGCAGGAGGGCTGCGGCGCGGCGGGTGAGGTCGGCGGGGTACTGCGAAATCCCCACGTAGAGCGCGCGCCCGCTGCGCACGATGTAATCCAGCGCGGACATGGTCTCTTCGAGCGGGGTCTCCGGGTCCGGCCGGTGGTGGTAAAAAATATCGACGTACGGGATCCCCATGCGCTTCAGGCTCTGATCCAGGCTGGCGACCAGGTACTTGCGGGAGCCCCAGTCGCCATAAGGGCCGGGCCACATATCCCAGCCGGCCTTGCTGGAGAGGATCAGCTCATCCCGGTAGGGGACAAAATCCCTGGCGAAAATCCGGCCGAAGGTTTCTTCGGCCGATCCGTAAGGCGGCCCGTAGTTATTGGCCAGGTCGAAATGGGTGATCCCCAGATCGAAAGCCCGGCGAAGCATCGCCCTTCCATTTTCAAAGACATCTACCCCACCGAAGTTGTGCCAGAGCCCCAGCGAGATCGCCGGGAGCCGGATCCCGCTGCGCCCGCAGCGGTTGTAGCGCATCCGGTCATAGCGGCCGTTGTCCGGTTGATAATCCATTTCTGCCTCCAGAGATCCATCTGGATGATCCTTGTATAGTATAGCTGAACTTTCCATTTGAAAAAACGAGGGCCCGAAAACGGCCCTCGTTTTTGATCTTCCCGAAATGCCCGCTAGACGCCTTCGGCGATCTCCTGCTTCGCCCGGCGCAAGAAATCCTCCAGGCCCATCGGGCCCGGGTTATCCCTGCTGCGCAGCCGGAGCGCGACCTGGTGGTTCTCGACCTCTTTGTCGCCCACCACCAGCATGTACGGCACCTTCTGCTTCTGGGCATTGCGGATCTTGGCGTTCATGCGCTCGATGCCTTCATCGACCTCAACCCGCAGCCCGGCGGCCTTCAGCTCGCCAGCGACCCGCTGGGCATACTCGTTGACCCGGTCAGTGATCGGGATGACGACCGCCTGGACGGGCGCCAGCCAGACCGGGAACGCCCCCGCAAAATGCTCGATCAGCACGCCTAAAAAGCGTTCCGTCGTCCCGGTGACGGCGCGGTGCAGCACCACCGGCGTGTGCTCCTGGCCATCTTCGCCGATGTAGGTGCAGCCCAGGCGGGCCGGCTGGATGAAGTCGACCTGGATGGTGGAGAGCTGCCACTCGCGCCCGAGCACGTCGCTGGCGAGAAAATCGGCTTTGGGTCCATAGAATGCCGCCTCCCCGGTCTTTTCAAAGTACTCCAGACCGGAGGCGTCCAGCGAAGCCCGCAGGGCTGCCTCCGCCCGGTTCCATTTCTCCTCGTCCTGGACGTACTTCCCGCCCTCGCCGCGCAGCGACAGCCGCACCTTGTAGTCGGTAAACTTGTAGCGCGAGAGCACCTCCTGGATGACCGCCAGGTCGAGCGAGAACTCCTGCTGGATCTGGTCCGGGGTGCTGAAGGTGTGGCAGTCGTCCTGGGTCAGGGCGCGCACGCGGGTCAGCCCGGTCAGCTCGCCGGTCTTTTCGTAGCGGTAGAGCGTGGCAAATTCCGCGAACCGGAGGGGCAGCTCCCGGTAGGAATGCAGCCCCATCTCCTTGTACAGCGTCATGTGGCTCGGGCAGTTCATCGGTTTGAGGCGGAAGGTGATATTTTCATCCACCATCGGCGGGAACATGACGTCTTTGTAGTTGTCGTAATGGCCCGAGCGCTTGTAGAGGTCCTCTTTCACCAGGTGTCCCGTCCAGACGTGCTGGAACCCGTAGCGGGTCTGCACCTCGCGGACGTAATCCTCCATCAGGCGGCGGACGGTCTCGCCTTTGGGGGTGAAGAGGGGCAGGCCGGGACCGATATCCTCCGAAAAATAGAACAGGCCCAGCTCCTTCCCCAGCTTGCGGTGATCGCGCTTGCGGGCCTCTTCCAGCTTCCAGAGGTACTCCTCGAGCTGCTGCGGGGTCTCCCAGGCCGTGCCGTAGATGCGCTGCAGCATGGGGCGCTTCTCATCCCCGCGCCAGTACGCCCCGGCGACACTCATCAGTCTGACCGCGGCCGGGTTGATCTGCCCGGTGTTCTCCACGTGCGGGCCGCGGCACAGGTCCACAAACGTATCCTGCGTGTAGGTCGAGATGACCGGCGCTTCGCGCAGCGGGTTGCCGTTCTCGTCCATCCCGCCGTGCTCGAGGCCGTCGATCAGCTCCAGCTTGTATGGCTGGTCGCGGAAGATCTGGCGCGCGGCTTCCGCCGAGACCTCCTGGCGTTTGAAAGGGAACCGGCCGGCGATGATCTGGCGCATGCGCTTCTCGATTCCCTGCAGGTCCTCGGGGGTCAGCGGCCGCGGAAGGTCGAAATCGTAGTAGAAG
>JAJYJF010000227.1 GCA_021796375.1 Chloroflexota bacterium
AATACAGCCCGGGGAGCGGAGTCTGGATGGCGGGGATATTCCGAGAATGGTTGACCAGCGGCACGGGCTGGGCGTATGTCGTGCGGAAAACCCAGAATTTCCTCACCCAATCCGGTTTGAAATCCGGGTTGAAGCGGGTCAGGGTGGGGAGGAAGCGGGCAAGGAGCTCCTCCGGGGTGAGCCGGAAATACTCGTGGGATGGCTCCAGGTAGTCGCCTATGTAGACGATGTGGTCGCCGCCGAAGTATTCCGGGGAGAGGAAGTTGGTGTGCTCGACCAATGCCAGGAAGGGAAAACCGGCCGATTTGGGGAGGTTGTACCAGTAATAGCCCTCCCGGGAGAGCTGGTGCTTGAGCGCCAGGACGGTCACCACCGCACCCATGCTCTCGAGCGACTGCAGGCCTTTCAGGTAATCCGGCGGGAGGTTGGGCGCGAGGCGGGCCAGCAAGGCCGGCGATGCCGTGACGAGGGCCTGATCGAAGGACGCCGGCCCGTCCGGGGTTTCGAGCACCAGCCCGCCCGCGGGGTTTTGCGCGATGCTCGAGATCGGCGTCGAAAGGCAGATCCTCACGCCCATCTGGCGCAGGCGGTCAGCCAGCTGGTCGGCGAACGCCTGGAAGCCGCCCTCGAAGGTCCCCAGCCGGGTGGTCCGCGAGTGCAGGCGGGCCCACAGCCAGGCCATGTTGACCATTTTGGCGTACCGCTCGCCAAACTTCCCGTTCAGCATCGGCTCCCACATCGCTTCATAGATGTGGTTGCCGGCGTACCTGCGCATCCACGCTTCCGCGGTGCTTTTTTCCAGCGGTTTCCAGTTGTTCGTCAGCCTCAGGTACAGCCCGACCAGCCCGAAGCGGGCCACGTCCCACAGCGGGTAATGGCGCAGCAAGAAGAGGGGGATGTTGCCGAACATAGAATCGAAGGGGTAAAACCTGCCCTGGTGATACATCACGGTATACGGGCGGGGGAAGCGCACCTTCTCCGACCAGCCGAGCTCGTCGATCAGGCCGAGAATATACTTGTCGGTGGCGAACCAGTGGTGATAGAAACGCTCCACCGACCAGTCCCAACCCGGGTCTTTGAACCCGGCTGCCAGGCCGCCGGCGGTATCGGCGCCTTCGAAGAGGGTCACCTCGTGACCGGCTTTCGCCAGGTCGTACGCGGCAGCCATTCCCCCGATCCCTGCCCCAATAATGGCGATTTTCCGATCGTTTGTCATGATTCTTTGAAATCCCTTCCCTGAATTCTCTTACCGGGCTGATTGATTACCCGATGAACCACCCGATCGCCAACCGGCCTCCCAGAACCCATTCAGCTGACCAGAGAAACGCGGCTTTCCAGGCAGGATTATCGGCTAGCCATTGGGCGGCTCGCTTTCCGAGGGTAAGGCGCTCTCCTTGCCGGATAGATTCTCCCATTTGAACCCTTCCTTGGCAAAGTAGAATGCCCCCAGCAGGGTGATCGGCAGCCAGAGCGCCGCGTGCAGCACGAGGGTGTACCCCGTGGCGGTTCCCCCCGCGATACCGTAGGCCTCCAGCAGGGCGATCGACGGCAGATCGAAGGTGCCGACGTATCCGGGGGCGGAGGGAATCGTGGTCGCCAGGTTGACGATCCCGTTCAGGAGCATGAGTTCAAAGAAAGTGAGGTTCAGCCCCCGGAAAGCGTGCATCACGAACCAGTATTTTCCGGTTTCCAGCAGCCAGATGACGACCGACGTAATGAAAACCATCAGCGCCTCTTGAGGCGAGCGCAGCGATTCCAGCCCGGTCAGGAAGCGCAGGCTGAGATCCAGCGTCTTCTGCCGGATGCGTTTCGGAAGGAAGCGCTCGATGATCAAGCGCACCAGTTTTTCGGTTTGAAAGGGGAACATCGCGGCCCCGAGGAAGATCGCCAGCACGATCACCGCGACCACCGTGCCCAGCACGGCGAACTGCTGCACGCTCCAGCCGAGGATCGTCACCGATTTTCCGCTCAGGCGGCTCAGCTCGCCGAAGTTCAGGAAGACGAACATAAGCATGACCACCGCATCGAAAACGCGCTCCACGATCACCGTGGCCAGGGACGCGGAGATCGAAACCCCTTCGTGGCGCTTCAATATGTAAGCGCGCAGCACCTCACCCGCGCGCGCGGGGGTGACATTGTTGCCGAAATAGCCGATGGTGACGATCGGAAACATGCGCAGGGTCGGTATTTTCTTCAGCGGCCGGAGCAGGTAATGCCAGCGCCAGGCCCGCGCGAAAACGCCGATAAAATAGACCGCCACTCCCGGAAGGATCCACCAGTAATCTGCGGTTATCAGCGCGTCCCAAACGTGTCCGAGGTTCTGGTGCTCCAGCGCGAGGTAGAGCAGGGCGGCACTGATGAGGATACCAATCCAAAACTGCCAGCGTTTCATGGGCTCCATTCTACCAAAAAAAGGCACTCCGGAAGCAGCTAAAACGCAGGGCGGCTCAAGGAAGGGCGCGCCGCAGGCCGGTTCTGGTATACTATTTCCGGTATGCCTTTAATGACCGCGACCGATTTGGGGAAGAGCTACGGTCCCAACGATATCTTCGGCGGCGTCAGCCTGGGAATCCCCAACCGCGGGCGGATTGCGCTCGTCGGCCCCAACGGAATTGGGAAAACCACCCTGCTGCGGGTGCTCATGGGGCAAGAGGAGCCGTCTTCCGGGGAAGTGCAGCGGGCGCGCGGCCTGCGCATCGGCTATCTCCCGCAGGAAGCGCAGGCCGCCTCCGAGACCGAGGCCAGCACGCTCTGGCAGGATGGTCTCCAGGCCTTTCCGGAGCTCACTTCCCGGCAGGCGGAGATGGCCCGCCTGGAACGGCTGATGGGCGACCCCGCTCAGGCCGAGACCGCGCTTGAAGCCTACGGCAAACTCCAGTTGGAGTTCGAGCGGCTGGGCGGCTACACCTACGAGGCGCGCATGCGCCAGGTGCTGGGCGGGCTGGGTTTCGGTCCGGGCGACTACAACCGCCCGCTGAGCCAGCTTTCCGGCGGCCAGCGCACGCGGGCGCTGCTCGCCCGGCTGCTGCTTTCCGAGCCGGACCTGCTCCTGCTGGACGAGCCGACCAACCACCTGGATATCGCCGCCGTCGAGTGGCTGGAGAAGGTGCTCTCCGAGTGGACCGGCGCGGTGCTGGTGGTGTCGCACGACCGCTATTTTATGGACCGGGTGGCGAAAACGATCTGGGAGATGACCCCGTTCCCCTCAGAAGACAAAACCAGGAGCGGGGCGACCCCCGCCATAGAGGTTTATCACGGCAACTACAGCGCTTACCTGGCGCAGCGGGCGGAGCGCTACCAGCGCCGGATCGAAGAGTACCAGGCCCAGGCGGCTTTCATCGAGAAAGAAGAAGAATATATCCGCCGCAACATCGCCGGGCAAAACACCCGCCAGGCGCAGGGCCGGCGGAAGCGCCTGGAACGGATGCTCGAAGAGGCGCGGCTGACGCCCCCGGCGGAGCCGCGCCGGCTGCACCTGCGCCTCGAGCCGGTCTCCCGGTCCGGCGAGCTGGTGCTGCGGACCACCAACCTGGCCATCGGCTACGCCGACGAAGGCCGGCCGCTCTTCAGCGTGCCGGACCTGACCCTGCGGCGGGCGGAGTGCGCGGCGATCATCGGCCCCAACGGGGCGGGTAAGACGACCTTCCTGAGGACGCTGCTCGAGCACGTCCCGCCTTACCGCGGGGAGGTGGAGCTCGGCGCCAGCCTGGATATCGGTTATTTTTCACAGGCGCACGAAGGCCTCAACCCCGAGAACGACCTGGTCGGCGAAATCCTCTCCGTGGAGCCGGACCTGCTGCCCGGCAAGGCCCGCGAGTATCTGGCCAAATTCTTGTTCACCGGGGATGACGTATTCAAGCCCGTCGAGGTGCTCTCCGGGGGCGAGCGCGGGAGGCTGGCGCTGGCCAAGCTGGCGCTGCGCGGGGCGAACCTGCTCCTGCTGGACGAGCCGACCAACCACCTGGACCTGCCTGCCCAGGAGGTCCTCCAGGCCGTGCTGGCCAGCTATACCGGGACGATCCTGCTCGTTTCGCACGACCGCTACCTCATCGATGCGCTAGCGACCCAGATCTGGGAAGTGATCCCGCTCCAATCCGATGATCGAGAGGGCGGCGAGGCGGCCGCCGCGGAAGGCCGGCTGCGCGTCTTCGAGGGGACGTACAGCGAATACCGCCAGGTGAAAGAAAAGGAAGCCGAGGCGGCGGAGCGCTCGCGCGCGAAACCTGCTCTGCCTCCGCGGCGTAAGGAACCCAAACCGGCCCGGCCAAAACCGGGGGAGGCGGCCGCCGAGCGCCGGCGCCAGGCGCAGATCCGGGCGCTGGAGGAGAAAATCTCGCTGCTGGAGGGCGAGCTGAATGGGCTTTCCCGCCAGCTGGAGAACCCGCCGAGCGACGCTGGGAAGGTCCAGAAGCTGGGCGCGGATTACCTGCGCGTGCAGGGCGAGCTCGAGAAGCTGCTGGCCGCCTGGGAAGCGCTCGCCGGGCAGCCCACCCGGGAGTAGATCCGGCGGGATGGATTGACAATTTCCCTGAAACAGGTTACTAATTAAGTTTAGTAAACATACAAACTCCCGATTTCCCGTTCGGAGGAGCGGCAGCGCCCATGGAGAAAGCTACCCGGCAGTTCACCAAGGTCCATAATATCCGCCTCGTCCTCAAAACCGTCTATGACAAATCCCCCATCAGCCGGGCCGACCTCGCCCGCGCGACCGGGCTGACCCGGGCAACCATCTCGGAAATCGTGGGGGGATTAATCGAAAGAGGCTTTCTCGAG
>JAJYJF010000228.1 GCA_021796375.1 Chloroflexota bacterium
CAGCGCTGAAAAGGCCGGCCAGGCGGTCCAGTGGCTGGCTGCCGAGACCGCGAAACGCCGCGGGGGTTGGATCCGAGCGCGGCTGCTCCGGTTTTTCGCGGGACGCGCCCGGGCACTGATGGGGCTGCGGGAGAACCCGAAGTTCTTCCTGGTCCGGATGCTGTACAGCTTCCGCCAGGAGCTGCTCCGGGTGGGGGAAGAATTTGTCTCGGCTGGCGAGCTGGAACAAAAGGATGACCTGTTCCTGCTGAGCTGGGCGGAAATCCGGTCGCTTTCCGCGGGAGAAGACCGCGACTGGAAAGCGCTGGTCCGGGAAAGACGGGAGGCATACCGGCGCGAAAGCCTCCGGCGGCAGGTGCCGCGGGTGCTGCTCAGCGACGGCAGGACGTTTTATGAAGGCGTTTCCGGGGGCGAGGAGGCGGAAGGGATGATCGCGGGCAGCCCGGTCTCCCCCGGGCTGGTCGAAGGGCAGGTGAGGGTGCTGCTCCACCCGCGCGATTCCGCGCTGCAGCCGGGCGAGATCCTGGTCTGCCCCGGCACCGACCCCTCGTGGACGCCCCTTTTCCTGACCGCGGGGGGGCTGGTCATGGAGGTGGGAGGGGTGATGACCCACGGCTCGGTGGTGGCCCGGGAGTACGGCATCCCGGCTGTGGTCGGCGTCACCCAGGCGACCACCCGCCTGAAAACGGGCCAGCGCGTGCGCGTGGACGGGACGCACGGGAAGATTATCTTGCTGGATTGAAGCGAACTCCTGACCCGATCAGTGGAGAAGCGCCGGGTGGGGAAGGAGGCCGGCCGCGGAGAGGATGCCCAGCAGGAGCAGCCCGACCGCCAGCAGGAATAGCCAGGCGGCGAAAAGGGCGGAGATCAGGCAGGCAAACCCCGCCGCCCGCCGGCCGCCGCCGATCGTATAAATCCACGCCCCCAGGATCGAAAAGACCAGGTTCAGGCCGAAATCCACGCCAAAGCTGGCGAGGATCACCGGCAGGCTGACCAGGCTCGCGCCGAGCGAAACCGGCAGCAGCGCCGCTGCGGTGACCAGCCCGGCGGCCAGCGACAGCGCCCCCGTCCAGACTGCCGAGCGGGCGCCAAGCCCGAGGACGATCCAGGTTCGCCGGCGCGGGCGGCCCGGGGCGCCTCTGGAGAACGCGCCGGTCAGGATCCCCTGGAACAGGTACACCGGGATCGAAAAGGGCAGCGCGGCGAGCCATCCCACCACCGGGATGGCGTCGCCCACCACCTCCAGAAGGATGATAAAAAGGGCCACCACGAGCGCCGCCCGCAGGTCGGGCGCGATCTGGTCCCATTCGTGGCGGATCGGGGAAGGATTATCCATCGGGATCATTTCAGGCATGAACCCACCTCCGCTCAATTCTACCGTGCAACCGCATTCCGGGTGCGGCTCGAAATGCGGAGCTGGCGGTCCGCGGCTGGCCCGGGATTGGAGCGGAAGCCCTCCGGGGATCAAGTATAATTTCTGCAGCAGCCTTTTCCCCAAATCAGGAGGTTTATGAGCGACCCATCCCTGGTCCCGTTCTTCCGCCCCACCGGTGTGGCGATTATTGGCGCTTCTCACGATCCGAACAAGCTGGGCTACGGCCTGGCGTACAACCTGGTCTCGTGCGGGTACAGCGGCGCGGTCCACTACGTCAACCCGAGAGGCGGAAAGCTCTTCGGGCAGCTCATCTATCCTTCGATCAAGGACGTCCCGGACCCGGTGGACCTCGCGGTGATCCTGACCCCCCCGGCCACCGTCCCGCAGACCCTGGCGGACTGCGGCGAGCGGGGAATCCGGGCGGCGATCGTTTCCTCGGGCGGTTTCCGCGAGACGGGGCCGGAGGGGGCGGCGCTGGAAGCCGAATGCCTGCGCATCGCCAGGCAGAACGGCATTCGCTTCATCGGGCCAAACTGCGTCGGCATCGCCGACACGCACCTCCCGCTGGATACGACTTTTTTGCCCCCGCCCGGGGCGCCCAAGGGAGAGATCGCGTTCATCTCGCACTCGGGTGCGATCTGCGCCGCGGTGAACGACTGGATGCGCGGCCAGGGGATCGGGCTGTCGTCGCTCATCAGCCTTGGGAACCAGGCGGACATCCACGAGATGGACATGCTGGAGCCGGTGTCGGCGGATCCGCACACGCGCGTGCTGACGCTCTACCTCGAGGGCTTCAGCAGCGGGCGCCAGTTTGTGGAACGCGCCCGGGAAGCGGCCGTCCGCAAGCCGGTGATCGCGCTCAAGGTCGGGCGCTTTGAAAGCGGGAAGCGGGCCGCCGCTTCTCACACCGGGGCGCTGGCGGGCGCCGATTCGGCGGTGGACGCGGCCTTCCTGCAGGCCGGGGTTTTGCGCGCCGCGACCACCGAAGAGATGTTCCAGTGGGCCCGGGCCCTGGCCTGGTGCCCGCTGCCGCGCGGGAAGAATGTGGCCGTGCTCACCAACGCCGGCGGTCCGGGGGTCACCGCGTCTGACGCGCTGGAGCTGGAGGGACTGCGCATGGCGAACCTTTCCGGGCGGACCCTGGAAAAGCTCGGGTCGATCTTACCGCCCGCCGCCAGCCTGCATAACCCGATCGACATGCTGGCGTCGGCAAACCCGGAGCATTATGCGAGCTGCCTGACCGCGCTGCTGGCCGACCCGGGCGTGGACATGGTGATGATTATCTTCCCGGCCCCGCCCATGTTCTCCGCCGGCGCCGTCGCGCGGGCGACGATCCCGATCATCCAGGCCGCCGACAAGCCGGTAGTGGTCGCTCTGATGGGCGACAAGCTGGTTCAGGAAGCGGCGGAGCACTACCGCGCGGCGCGCGTCCCCGAATACCGCTTCGCGGAAGGGGCGGCTTCGGCTCTGGGAGCCCTTTCGCGCCGCGCGGAATCGCTGGCGCGCCTGGCCGACCGCCCGCTGCGCTGTGAGGACGTCGACCGCGAGAAAGCCGCCCGGATCCTGGCCGGCTGCCCGGCCGGGGCAGGGCTCGATCCGGATGCGGCCCTGGAGCTGCTGGAGGCATACGGCATCCGCACCCTGCGCCTGCGCCTGGCGACATCCCGGGAAGAGGCGGTCAGGATCGCGGGCGAGCTCGGTTACCCGGTGGTGCTGAAAGTCGCCTCGCCGGAGATCTCCCACAAGTCGGATGTGGGCGGGGTGGCGCTCGACCTGCCGGATCCGGAAGCCGTCGGCGAGGCGTACGATGGCGTGCTCGCGCGGGCGCGCGCCGCCCGGCCCGAGGCTCGCCTGGAGGGGGTGCACGTCCAGCGCATGCTTCCGGCCGGACAGGACGTGATCGCCGGGGTCGTGCGCGATCCCTCCTTCGGCCCGGTGGCGATGTTTGGCTCCGGGGGGGTGGAGGTGGAGGGTTTGAAAGACGTTGCCTTTGGCCTGGCGCCCCTTTACCCGGCGGATCTCGCGCGCATGCTGGGCGGGACCTGGGCGGGCAGGAAGCTCAAGGGCTACCGCAGCATCCCGGCGGTGGATGAAGCCGCCGCGCAGGATGCGCTGGTCCGCATGGCGCAGCTCGCGGCGGATTTCCCCCAGCTGGCCGAGATCGAGATCAACCCGCTGCGCGTGCTGCCGGTGGGTCAGGGCGCCTGGGCGGTCGACGTGCGCGGCAAAATTTCTGGTTAATTTCGGCAGGGCTGTTTAATTTTGGAGGGGCCGCTCGCGAGCGGCCCCTCCAAAATTACTTTGATCCACCCGGGGCCCCGGCGGTTTCCTGGCGGATCGTATTGGCCGCGTAATCGGTGCGGTAGGAATAGCGCTGGTCCCCGGCGGTGAGGAGGACCTTGAACCCCGGCGTCTCCACCTGGGCGCAGGCTTCATCCCCGGCGGGAAGCCCGAGGCAGGCATCCGGCCAGGTGACCCTCTCGGTGGATGAAACGCGAACGCCCGCCGGGTCGACCTTCAGCGCGGCGGCCAGCTGCTGAGCCGCCAGGTTCCCTGCCCGGGCGGCGGCTGCCGGATCGTCTTTTCCGGGTGTCAGGGCTGCCTCCCGGGCCGCGGCCCCGCATTCCCCGCGGAAGAAAGCCCATTCGTCGCATTTCGTGCCGTCCGGCAGGGCGCATCTCCCGGATTGGCTCCCATCCGCGGCGGTAACAATTTCCAGCTTTCCACCGTGGCCGGCGCAGAAAACGGAGGCCGGGTTGGCAATCGCCGCAGCCGGCGCCGGTAGCGCAGCCGTGGGCGTTGAGCGGGCAGCGGCAGGCGCGCAAGCGCCGAGGAGCAGGGCGCACAGGCTGAAAAAGGTGAGGGGAACTGGCAAGCGGTCCATTTCTATCTCCTGAGATGATCGAGCGGCGCGGATCTGAAGCCTAGACGTCTGAACCAGAAATCTGGTTCCCGCTCCCAACCCGATCAGGTTTACTTGACACTGCAGATTGAAATCCAGCCCAAAAAGTTGTACAATTCAAGCCTGGTTGGAACCCAACGATCGAAAAGAGAAGGATATGGAAACCGTCCGGCATATTCTGCAAAACAAGGGAAAACAAATCTGGTCGATCCGGCCGGATGCGACCGTTTTGGAAGCTTTACGCTTGATGGATGCAAAAGGTATCGGCGCGCTGGTGGTCATCCAGGATAACCGCCTGGTCGGGATCCTCTCCGAGCGCGACTACGCGCGGAAGGTCATCCTCAAGGGGCGCAGCTCCAAGGATACGCCGGTCCGGGAGATCATGACCGAGCGTGTCATCACGGTCCACCCGGATCAAACCCTGGATGAGTGCATGGATCTGATGTCTTCCCGGAGCATC
>JAJYJF010000229.1 GCA_021796375.1 Chloroflexota bacterium
CAGGAAAGCCCTGAGAAGGTTCTTTTTATCCGCATTCGTGGTGGTTTCATTCGCCGCCTACGCGCTGCATAAGCCGTCGGGGCCGGTGAGCGGCAGCTCCCAGGGGGAATCCTCCGGCGCGTCCGGTTCGCAGGCGCTGGACCCGGGAGGCGGTTCCACCGCAACCGCGTCCACCAGCGCACCCGCCCAGGATCCGGCCGGTTCCACGCCCACCGCTCCCCCGCCCGCCGGCGCCCCGACCGCGGTCGCCTCGTCCGGCCTGAAAGACGGCAGCTACACCGGCCAGCAGACGGACGCATATTACGGTACCGTCCAGGTGCAGGCTGTCATCCAGGGCGGCAAGCTCACCAACGTGCAGTTCCTGCAGTATCCCGCCGACCGCCGCACCTCGCAGCGCATCAACTCGATCGCCATCCCCTACCTGCAGCAGGAAGCCATCCAGGCGCAGAGCGCCAACGTGGATATCATCTCCGGGGCCACGCTGACCAGCCAGGCGTTCGCCGAATCGCTGCAGACGGCGCTGGATCAGGCGAAATAATGACCCTCAAGGAGACCCGCATTCTCATGGGCATGCCGGTCACCCTGGAGGTGGTCGACCCTTCCGCTTCGCCGGCCCTCTTCGCCGAGATCTTCGGCTACTTCGAATACATCGACGAGAAGTTCAGCACCTACAAGGACCTGAGCGAAATCTCGCTGATCAACCAGAACGCCTTGGCGGTCGAAGAATCCAGCCTGGACATGCAGACCGTGTTCCGGCTGGCCGGCGAGATGAAGCAGCGGACCGGCGGCTACTTCGATATCCACCACGCGGGCAGGTACGACCCCTCCGGGCTGGTCAAGGGCTGGGCGATCTCCAACGCCGCCCTGCGGATCCGCGAGCAGGGGTTCGAGAATTTCTACGTCGAGGCCGGCGGAGATTTTCAGGCGGTCGGGGTAAACAGCCAGGGCCTGCCCTGGCGGGTGGGCATCCGCAGCCCGTTCAACCTGCACGAGATCGTCAAGGTGCTTTCTATCCGCGACCGCGGCGTGGCGACCTCCGGGACCTCGATCCGCGGACAGCACATCTACAACCCTCTCGACCCCGACCCCCCGGCGGACATCGTCAGCCTGACGGTGATCGGCCCGGACGTCTACGAGGCCGACTGCCTGGCGACGGCCGCGTTTGCGATGGGCCGCGCGGGCATCGCGTTCATCGCCCGGCAGGCGGGCTTCGAGGGATATCTGATCGACGCCGAAAGGCAGGCCACTTTCACCTCCGGCTTTAGGGAGTACGTTCTGGATGATTAAGTATATCGATGACCGGCTCGGGCGGATCACCACCTACCGGCTGGTGCTGTGGGTTCTGATCGGGCTGCTCGGCGTGGCCTTCCTGCTCAGCGCGACCGGCATGCTGGCGTACGACCCGTATGCCCTGCTGTTCTCGACCGCTTTCCTGGTGGTTGCCTGCGCCGCCACCAACTGGATCTTTGCGCGCGTCTTCGAGGTGCCTTCCAACCTGGAATCGGCTTACATCACGGCGCTCATCCTGGCCCTGATCATCACGCCCATCCAATCCTTCAACGACCTGTGGTTCCTGGCCTGGGCAGCCATCCTGGCCATGGCCTCGAAATACGTCCTGACCGCGCGGGGCAAGCACCTGTTCAACCCGGCCGCGTTCGCGGTCGCCCTGACGTACTTCACCCTCAACCAGTCGGCTTCCTGGTGGATCGGTGACGCGTACATGCTGCCGTTCGTCCTGGTGGGCGGGCTGCTCATCGCGCGCCGGCTGCGCCGCTTCGACCTCGTCCTCAGCTTTTTCGCGGTGGCGCTCGCCGCCAGCGCCGCCAGCGGGGGAAGCCCCATCCTGGCCCTCCAGCGGACCGTGCTGTACTCGCCGCTGGCCTTCTTCGGCTTCGTTTTCGTCACCGAGCCGCTGACGACGCCGCCTACCCGCCGGCTGCGCGTGATCTACGGCGCGCTGGTCGGGTTCCTGTTCGCGCCGCTCGTCCACGTGGGCTCGTTCTACACCACGCCCGAGCTGGCGCTGCTCATCGGCAACCTGTTCTCCTTCATCGTCAGCCCGAAGACGACGCTGGCGCTCAAGCTCAAGGGCCGGGTGCTGCTCGCCCCGGACACCTACGAGTTCATCTTCAGCCGGCCCCGGAAGCTGGCCTTTGCCCCCGGGCAGTACATGGAATGGACGCTCGGTCTGCAGGGACCGGACAGCCGCGGCAACCGGCGCTACTTCACCCTGGCATCGGCGCCCACCGAAAACGACCTTCGCCTGGGGATCAAGTTCGCGAAGCATTCCAGCTCGTTCAAGCAGGCCATGCTCGCGATGGGCAAAAACGACGAGATCGTGGCCTCGCAGCTGGCGGGTGATTTCGTGCTGCCCGAGGATCCGAAGCAGCCGTGCGTCTTTATCGCCGGCGGCATCGGCGTCACCCCCTTCCGCAGCATGATCCAGTACCTGCTGGATACGCACCAGCGGCGGCGGATCACCCTCTTCTACGCCAGCCGGAGCGCGGGGGAAATCGTTTACAAACCGGTCTTCGACCGGGCGGAGCGCGAGCTGGGCATCCGCACGGTTTACACCCTGACCGATACGGGCAACCCGCCGCCCAACTGGGAAGGCCGGATCGGCCGCATCAGCCCCGAGTGGATCCAGAAGCTCGTGCCGGATTACCGCGGCTGCCGCTTCTATATCTCCGGGCCGGTGTCGATGGTCGTGGATTTCCAGCGGACCCTGCAGCGGCTCGGGGTCCCACCCGGGCAGATCAAGACGGATTATTTCCCCGGGCTGATGTAGGCCGGCGGGTGGCTTTTCCGGGCGTTATGCTCGGGTGAGGAACCCTGGGATTGGTAATTTTCTGCGAATCGGGTTATGATCCATTCGCAGATTTTTACTTAAGGCAGCCGGATTGTGGAACGACCCCGTCTCTCCCTGATCATCCTGGCCCTCGGATTCATTATTTCCCTGGCGCTGGTGGTGATTTTTACCATCCGCGGCCTGCACGCCGTTTCGCGGGGTCCCGTGGGCGAGCCCATCCGCCCCTGGATGAGCGTGCCCTACATCGCCCATTCGTACCGCGTCCCACCGCGCGTTCTGTTTCAAGCCCTGGGGCTTCCCGGGGACCGCCGTGATTGGCGCCCGATCGCCACCATCGCCCGCGAGCAGAACCGCCCGGTGCAGGACGTCATCCAGATCCTTTACCGGACGGTTCTCGAGAATAATCCGGCCTTCATCCCGCCGACGCCGGCCATCCCCCGACCCAGCGAGACGGCCCCATGAGCCTGAATGACCAACTGCTGGTCGCGCTGTCGATGTACGGCCTGCCGGTGCTGTTCGGGGCGTCAGTCATTAATTCCATCGGCATCCCGATCCCGGATGCCATCCTTTTGATCGCCGCCGGCTCCTACATCCAGATAGGGGATATGAACCAGTGGTGGGTGCTGGGGGTCTCCATCCTGGGGGCGGTGATCGGCGACCAGATCGGCTATGCGATCGGCTATTGGGGCGGCCGGCCGCTGGTCGCGCGCCTCGGCCGCCTGATCGGCAGCCAGAAGCGCGTCAGCGACGCCGAAGCCCTGGCCCGGCGCTGGGGCGGGTTCGGCATCTTCTTCAGCCGCTGGCTGCTCACCCAGCTCGAGGCGGCGATCAACCTGGCCTCGGGGATCGCCGAATACCCGTACGGCCGCTTCCTGCTGTGGGATATCACCGGGGAGATCCTGTGGGTGGCCGCCTACGTGATCATCGGGCGGATTTTCTCCGACCGCGTGCAGGATGTCATCCAGCTTCTGGTGAACCTGTTCTGGGTGGAGGTAGGGCTGGTCGGCGCGGTGATCTTCGGCTGGATCCTCTTCCGCAACCTGCGCGGCCGGCAGAGAAGAGAAGCCGCCGGGGAAGAAGAACAGGCAGATTTTCCCGGCGAAAAAGGGTTGTAGCGCTTTATTCCCCGCGTTCTAATTGAAAAAATTCGCAATAGCGAAAACCCGCGATATAATGATCCGGGCGAATGATCTTGAAGGCTTTCGGGGAGGCGTTTATGTCTACCATGCGCATGACCATCCAGCGGCGGAAAATCCTGGCGACCGTGCAGGGTCTTCCGGGCCACGTCTCCGCGGAGACCATCTATCACCGGCTCAAGCCGGAGATGCCGGAGCTCTCCCCTTCCACGGTCTACCGCAACCTGAAGGCCCTGGCGGATATGGGCCGGGTGTCGGTCACCGACATGGGCCAGGGCTGGGTTTTCGAAGCCGTGGGCGGCACGCCGCACCACCACCTGGTGTGCCTGGGCTGCGGTGAGGTCGAAGACCTGAGCGATTCGGCCGTCCGCCCGTTTTTCGACCAGCTGGAGCGGCGCGGGTTCCACGTGGCGACCAACCACCTGTGCATTTACGGGTACTGCTCCAGCTGCCAGGAAAAGGCCGGCGCGCAGGAGGCTGCGCGGTGAAGCGGCTCCGGGCAGGCGGCGGGCGCCCGCCGCGCTTTTTCCGGATCTGGTATCTCGGCCTGGCGGTCTGGCTGGTCACGACCGCCATGCACATCCCCGACGGCTACTTGAGCCCGGCGACCTCGGCGGTGCTCTTCGCGCTGGTCCTCCCCTTTTGGGCGGCCGGCATCCGCCGGCTGCGCCGGACGGCGAACGCGAAGAATATCCCGGTGATCGCCCTGGCGGCCGCGTTCTCGTTCGTTCTGATGATGTTCAACGTCCCGCTGCCGGGCGGCACCAGCGGGCACGCCGTCGGCGGCG
>JAJYJF010000230.1 GCA_021796375.1 Chloroflexota bacterium
AGGTCCGGGCGGCGGGCGCGGTATGCGGCGAGGAAAGCCGGGATCTCCTGCGGGTCGTGCTGCCCGTCGGCATCCAGGGTGATGACGGCATCGCATCCCTGCTCCAGACCCCAGCGGAACCCGGTGCGCAGGGCCGTCCCCTTGCCCTGGTTGGGCGTCTGGCGCAACACCTCCACTCCCGCCGCCTCCGCCACGGCTGCCGTATTGTCCTTCGAGCCGTCATCGACGACCAGCACCCGCACGAAGGCGCGCGCCTGCTCGATCACCCGGCCGATGCGGGCAGCCTCGTTGTAAGCCGGGATGACCGCGAGGACCTCGCTCACCCGCGGGCCCGGCCGGGGTAAAAATTGGTGGACCGCCGCGGGGAAGCGGCCTCGTCCCAGGCTCTGCCGGGCTTTGCATCTGAAAATATGCTCATGGCTCTCCCCATCTCACCCATATCGGGTAAAATCTAAGCTAAGTATAATCGACATCGAAACAGAATAAAGGAGGGCTGCCCAAATGGAAGCGGGACCTACTGCCCAACTGACCTTCAGCAAGCGGAAGAATTTTCTCATCGACATGGACGGCGTGCTGGTCAGCGGGACCGAGCTGATCCCCGGCGCGGACGGCTTTATCCAGCGCCTCCTCGACCGGGAGGCAAAGTTCCTCCTCCTGACCAACAACTCTCGCCACTCCCCCCGCGATCTGGCATTCGCCCTGCAGAACCTGGGTCTTCAGATCAACACCGAAAATATCTTCACCTCGGCGATGGCGACCGCCCGTTTTCTGAACAGCCAGAAGCCGGGGGGCACGGCTTACGTGATCGGCGAGAGCGGACTGACCACCGCCCTGCACGAGGTCGGCTACATCATCACGGACCGGAGGCCGGATTACGTCGTCCTCGGGGAGACCTTCGGCTACAATTTTGAGCATATTACCCGCGCGGTCCGGCTGATCCTCAGCGGGTCGCGCTTCATCTGCACCAACCCGGATGCGAACGGGCCCGGCGAGGGCGGGATCGTCCCCGCCTGCGGGGCGATGGCCTCGCTCATCGAAACCGCCACCGGGGTTGAGGCCTTCTTCATCGGAAAGCCCAACCCGCTCATGATGCGCACCGCGCTCAACTACCTGGGCGTGCATTCCGAGGATGCGGTGATGATCGGCGACCGGATGGATACCGACATGATCGCCGGGGTGCAGACGGGGATGGAGACCATCCTGGTCCTCTCCGGCGTCACTCGCCTGGAAGAGGTGGCCCGCTTCCCGTACGTCCCGGGGCGAATCGCCGCTTCCGTGGCCGACATCATTCCCTGACACCTACCCGGCTGGGCTTCTGGGGGCAGGGAGCTGGGCAGAATCGGAACTGGCTTTAAATGCAAGAAGAATCCCGGTCATCATCCCGGGATTCTTCTTATTTCCTGCTGGAACGCCCGCGCCCCGTTTATTTCTGGGGGTTGAGCGAAATCACATAGGCGATCACGTCCGCGATCTGCTGCGGGGTGAGGATCTTCGAATCGCCGAAAGACGGCATCTTGGTGGTCGGGTTGGGCCCCTCGGGGGTCGAGCCGTGCTCGACGAACAGGTCCACGTTCATGGCGAAGATCTTGGGGTTTGCGTTGGCGATGGTCGGGTCGATCGGGTTCAATGTGGGAACCGAGCCGTCATTGGAGCCGGGGTTGGCGATGCCCTTGGTGCCCTGCGGGCCGTGGCAGGCCGAGCAGATCTGGCTGAAGATCGCCTGGCCCTGGGCGGCATCGCCGGTCAGGGTAAGCGCCTGCCCCGGACCGCCCGGGTTAGACGGCCTGGCGGGCTCGGAGGTGGCCTCCGCGGTCTCCGGCACGGTCGGCTCGACGGTCTCGGATTGGGTGACAGCCGCCGCCGGGCTGTTCAGTAAAATCACGTAAGAAATTACATTGGCGATTTGCTGCGGGGTGAGAATCTTCGAATCGCCGAAAGACGGCATCTTGGTGGTCGGGTTGGGCCCCGATGGGGTCGAGCCGTGCTCGACGAACAGGTCTACATTCTGGGCAAAAATTTTGGGGTTCGCGTTGGCGATGGTCGGGTCGATCGGGTTGAGGGTCGGCACCGAGCCGTCGTCCGAGCCCGGGTTGGCGATGCCTTTTGTCCCGTTCGGGCCGTGGCAGGCGGAACAGATCTGGTCAAAGATCGCCTTCCCCTGGGTCGGGTCGCCGGTGAGGTTAACCGCCGGACCCGGGCCGCCCGGGTTCGAGGGACGCGCGGCCTCCTCGGCGGGCGCTGTGGCGGCCTGGGATGCCGCGGGAAGAGGGGTATCGCTGGGCAGGGCCAGCGCCTGGGAGGTGGTCGGTACCGCCTCGTTGGGGTTTTGAGCCGGTGTCGGCAGGCGATTCGTCAGGTTGCTGCAGCTCGCCAGCAGCAGGCCCAAACCGACCGCGCTTGCAGAGAGCAAAATTACGTGCGTACGCTTCATCTGGTACCTCTTGGGATGATAGGGTTTCCCGGCGGTGGATTACCGTTCCCGGCGGGCTTCAAGCGTAGATTTCACCTCTCCAGATTCTATTTACCTGACTGATTTGCTCGATCAGATGTCCCCGTAAGCCTCTTCGATGTGTGAATCTATTGTAATATAGAATTGAGACTAACTCAATCAATAATACCAATTAGGGCGCATCCCAAATCTTTGGCGATTCACCCCACCCCGGGAGGGCAGCCCGGGCAGCCCCGAATTTCCGCGGGCTTCCCGAAGGGATCCCCGGTAAACCGGGATGCACCCCTTCCCATCCAGCTTAAGGTCGAACGGGTTGGGCGACTCCCCGAACCGGCCGCGATTCGATGCGGTTTCTATCCATGCTCAAGCGCTTCGAGCGCGAGGGCGAAGAAAACTCGCCGGCCAATTTCCAAAAATAAACCGGTTTTCATTGTAGAATTCCCTGTTGTATACCACGCCGCGAAACCTCCCCCGGCAGGGTCCCGGAGGGGGCTGCGCGGCTCACTTTCGGAGGTTGGCATGGGTCTCAGCGATATCGGTTTGATCGGGCTTGCCGTGATGGGCGAGAACCTGGTGCTCAATATGGAAAGTCACGGATTCGGGGTTGCGGTTTTCAACCGGACGTTTGCCCGCACGGATGAATTCATGCAGGGCCGCGCCCGGGGGAAGAACATCCAGGCCGGCGCCTCGCTGGAAGAGCTTGTCCGCAGGCTGAAGAAACCGCGCCGGATCATGATGATGGTCAAAGCGGGGCCGGCCGTGGACGAGGTGCTTGCGTCCCTCCGCCCGTTGCTCGAGCCGGGCGATATCCTGATCGACGGGGGAAACTCCTATTACCGCGATACCGAGCGGCGCGCGGATGAGCTGGCCGGCGCGGGGTTGAACTACCTGGGGGTCGGGGTCTCAGGGGGAGAAGAGGGCGCCCTGGACGGACCGAGCATCATGCCCGGCGGGCAGCCCGAAGCCTATGAGCAGGTGGCGCCGATTTACCGGGCCATCGCCGCCCAGGTGGACGGCGAGCCGTGCGTCACTTACATCGGCCCGCGGGGCTCCGGTCACTACGTAAAAATGGTGCACAACGGCATCGAATACGGCGACATGCAGCTGATCTCCGAAGCCTACGATTTGATGTCGCGGGGGCTGGGGATGCCCGCCGGGGAGATCGCCGGCGTGTTCGAGCGCTGGAACCGGGGCGCGCTGTCTTCCTACCTGGTTGAAATCACCGCCACCGTGCTGCGGAAGGTCGACGCAGAGACCGGCAAACCGCTCGTCGATGAGATTCTCGACACTGCGGAACAAAAAGGCACCGGAAAATGGACCAGCGAAGAAGGGTTCGAGCTCGGATATCCGATCCCGACCATCAACACCGCGGTCGAAGGGCGGATCCTCTCAGCCCTGAAAAGCGACCGGGTGAAAGCCGCGCGCGCATTTCCACGCGCGCAGGCCAGGCCCGGCGCCAGCCCCGACCGCCTGATCGACCGGCTGGAAAGCGCGCTGTATGCCTCTAAAATCTGCTCGTATGCCCAGGGTTTCGGGATGATGGGCGTCGCCAGCCGCGAGCACCAGTACGGGCTTGACCTGGCGAAGCTCGCCCTCATCTGGCGCGGCGGCTGCATCATCCGGGCTGGTTTCTTGGGCCTGATCGCCCAGGCGTACCAGGCCCAGCCGGATCTTCCCAACCTGCTCCTGGCGCCGCATTTCCACGATGCGCTGCTGGAGGGTGAATCGGGATGGCGCGAGACGATCTCGACCGCCGTGCAGCTGGGGGTCCCGCTGGCGGGCATCTCCTCCTCCCTGGCGTATTTCGACAGCCTGCGCAGCGAGCGGCTGCCGGCCAACCTCATCCAGGCCCAGCGCGACCTCTTCGGCGCGCATACCTACCGGCGCGTCGACCGGGAAGGGGTGTTCCACACCCAGTGGGAATGAAGCCCCGGTTCGCCCCACGCCGGTGCTGAGGGCGGCTCATCCAGGAACGCCCCCGGCGCGCCCGGCTTGAAGAGTCCCGGGAAAGGCATCTCGTGATATAAATGGGAGATCACACGCACGATTCTTTTCAACATTTCTTATCGGGGAGGATGGGATGACCGATCCACGTGAAAAACTCTGCGAGGCTGGCCGGGTCATGTTTGCCAAGCGCCTGACGGACATGGCGGGCGGGAACATTTCCCTGTGTGAGGGCGATACGGTCTACATGAGCCCCCGCTACTCCGGCCAGCGCTACCACTGGAACCTCACGCCGGACCTGATCGTTACCGGCCGGTGGGCCAGCGACG
>JAJYJF010000231.1 GCA_021796375.1 Chloroflexota bacterium
GGGTTGTTGCGGACAAACACACCGACCTGGCGCCAGCGAGAAGTTTCACCAAATTTCTCTTTCTGCGTCGCTAAGCCCATAGTTCACCTTCGGATGGATTGAAACACATGACGAGCTTCATGATCAGGCGGCGGATTTTTCGGTCGCTGTGGCGAGGTGCATGATGGCTTCCTCGGAAAACTCAGACCGCTCCAGCGTGCCGGCCAGGCGCCCCTCATGAAAGACCAGGATCCGGTCGCTCATGCCGAGCAGCTCGGGCAGCTCCGAGGACGACATGATCACAGCCATCCCCTTCCGGGTCAGATCGCGGATCCGCACGTAAATCTCAGCTTTCGCGCCGACATCGATCCCTCGAGTTGGCTCATCAAAGATGACCAGCTTTGGATCGGCGAGCAGCCACTTCCCGACCACGATCTTCTGCTGATTGCCGCCGCTCAGGTTCTCCGCGGTCAGCATCGGATTGGAAGGTCGGATCTGATTGCTGTTAATCGCATCGCCAACCACTTGGTTCTCGATGCGCGGGCTCAACAGCCCGAATTTTTGGAACCGGGACAGGTTCGGGAGGGTCAGGTTGAAGTGCATGGACTGGTTCAGCACCAGGCCGTGTGCCTTGCGGTCCTCCGGGATGAGAACCATTCCGGCTTTGGCTGCCGCCGCCGGGCTTTTCTGCGCCGGTTTTCCGCGGTAGGTGACCTGCCCAGAATGGATGTTTCCCAAGCCAACCAGCGCCCGACAGACGGTCGTCCGCCCGCTGCCGCCGAGGCCTGCCATCCCGAGCACCTCCCCGGCGCGGACCTGAAAACTGACCGCATAAACGTTGCCATCGACGGACAGGTCAGCGACCTCTAAAACCACCTCGCCCGGCTGATTGTCATGCGGAGGATACATATCCGTCAAAGAGCGGCCCACCATCAGGCGGACGAGCTCGGAATCGTTCGTTTGAGCAACCTCACGGGTCGTGACCGCCTGTCCATCTTTCAAAACCGTCACCCGGTCCGCCAGCTCGAAGATCTCATTCAGGCGGTGGGAGATGTAAATAATCCCATGCCCTTCAGCCCGGAGGGTGCGGATCACATTAAACAGCCGGTCCAGATCGCGGCTGGGCAGCACCGCAGAGGGCTCGTCCAGGATGAGGATATTGGCATTGGTCGCGAGGGCTTTGGCGATCTCGACGATCTGCTGCTCGCCGACCGTCAGGTCCTTGACCAGGCGGTCGGGATCGATGCTCGCCTGAGCCCCTAACCGCTCCAGCATCTGGCGCGCATTTCTCGCCCGCGCCCGGGTGTTGATCAGGCCGAAGCGCCCCATCGGCGGCGCCTGGAGGAAGATATTTTCTGCCACGGATAATTCGGGGAGGAGATTAAACTCCTGGTAAACGACCCCGATCCCTAAATGGCGCGCCAGCTCCGGGCTGAGGCTTTGATATTCGGTCTCGCCGATATCAATCGTCCCCCGATCCGGGGTATACGCGCCAGTAATGATCTTGATCAGCGTGGACTTCCCCGCCCCGTTCTCTCCGACCAGCGCGTGAATCTCGCCCGCTCGCAGGTCAAACGAGACCCCGGACAGCGCGTGAATCCCACCAAAGGTCTTCGAGATATCGTGCAGGCTCAGAAGGGTTTGCGAGGAAATCGCCTGAGAATTAGCCTTCTCCATACTATCTTCCCGCTTTTTTTTTAACACTTGTCGATCTTCGGATTTCCACGATATGAGGTCAAAGTCATCATACTCTTTTCTCCGCATTCGGGCAATCCGTTTCTTAATACTTGCCGGGCGAGGCGCCCGGCAAGTATTTTCCTTACGCGGTCATGCATTACTTTCTGGCAAAACCACCATTAATATAGTTCTGGACGTCAACCGTGGCCGGAGGGATGAAGTCATCGTTCAGGGTAGGAACGTACCACTCCAGGTCGGTCTGGTTGTAGGGATCCGCGCCCTTCATGAGCGTGTCCAGGTTGATGAACTTGTTGACCGGTTTTCCCTGCAGGATGTCGACCGCGGTCTGGAGGCAGTACTTCGACATCGCCGGCGGATCGGGGGAGCCGACAAACTGGTAGTTATACTGCTTCGCCAGCCGCAGGAACCCGTTGGGGATGTTGACCATGCCGAATTTCGGCGCGGGTTTGTTGGCATCCTGGTATGCGAGTGCAGCGCCCAGAGCCATCTCGCCGCCGCCTGCCCATACGCCATCGATCTGCGGATGAGCGGCCATGATCGCTTCCATCTTCTGCTTGGCGGTTGCGATGTTCCACTGCGCGTATTCGGTCGCGATCACGTGGATGTCAGGGTATTTGCTGATCGCAGCCAGGGCGGCTTTCTGCCAGGTTTCCGTCGAATCGACGCCGGCGATGCCGTTGAAGACGACCAGGTTGCCCTTGCCACCCATCAGCTTGGCCAGTCCGTCGCCGGATTGGTAGGCTACCTTGTAGAAGTCGATGTCGACCCGGGTGGTGAAATCATTCCCCTCGACACCGTTGGCGCACAGGACTACCGGGATGCCGGCGTCGGCAGCGCGCTTCAAGACTGCCGTCAGCGCGGAGCGGCCGTCCGGCTCGATCACGATCGCATCCGGCTTCTGCTCGATGAAGTTTTCCACATCGCTGATCTGCTGGTTCGCGTCGTTGGTGGCGGAGGTCAGCAGCGGCTTGGCAAGCACGCCCTGCTTGAGGAGCTCGTCCGCGTACGCTTTGATGGTGACGTTGTAGGTGTTCCCCCAGCCGTTGCTCGGGTCCTGGTTGGAAGCGGCGATGACGTAGGGGCCGTTCTTCTTGAACTTGGCGGTATCAACCGGGGTCTGCGAGTCCTTGATCAGCGCCTGCGAGTAATCCGAGGCGGTCGCGGGGTCGGTCGCGCTCGAGGCGGAAGCCTGGGTCGCCACCTGGGTTGCCGCGGGGGCCTGCGAGCCGGAGACCGGCTGCCCCACCAGCGGCCCGGTCCGCTGGTCCCATCCGGGGACCGGCCAGACGGCCGTCTTGGCTGCAAAGTTATCCGGAGAAACTGCAACCTGCTGCCCATTCTGCCACTGCGCGATCACCGAGGCGGCCTGGACCAGGCGGCCCTTGGAGTCAAAGGAGACCTCCGGCCACATGAAGTTCCATTTGCCGTTCTTGAAGGTGGTGTTGTGCAGCGTATCCGCCAGCTTGGTCGGGTCGGTCGAGCAGGACTTTTCCAGGGCATCGGCGAGCAGCCAGGTCGAAGCGTACGTGGTGTTGTAGGTGCCGCCCAGCTCCTGGCCGGTGTAGTCCTTGAATTTCTTCAGGAAATCTGCGGGAACGTTCAGGCTGCTGACCGGAGCAAAGTCCGAGGTGACCATGATGCCGTCCGCCAGGTCTTTGCCGGCCTGGTTGAGGAAGGTCGAGCCCGAGAAACCGGATCCCAGGGTGACGATGCCCATCTTGGGATAAAAGCCCTGTTCCTTGGACTCTTTCATCAGCAGCGCGCCCTGTGAGTTGGTCAGCGCGAACCAGACGTCCGGGTTATCTGCCTTCACCTTCAAAACGGTGTCGGTCAGGTCCTGGGCGTTGGCGTCGTAGGTGATGCTGTCCAGCAGGGTCATGCCCTGATCCTGAATCCCCTTCTTCCAGGCGGTTTCCGTGTCCGAGCCAAAGGTGATGTTGGGGACGGTGATGACTGCCGTTTTAGCCCCGTGCGCCTTCACCCACTTGGCATCATCCGCCGCCCAGTTCTGCAGCAGCGAGACGGTCTGGAAGACATAGTACAGCCCCTGGTCGGAGATCGCCCCATCCAGCGCGTTCGGGACGATGTAGGGGATCTTCTGCTGGTTCGCTACCTGGGAAGCCGGGATGGTTGCGCCGCTGATCGCCGAGCCAAATACCGCAACCACTTTTTCCTGGGTGATCAGCCGCTGCATTTCCGAAATGGCGGCTTCGGCTTTAGACTGGGTATCGCCAACCACCAGCTGGAGCTTGGCGCCGCCCAGGCACTTGATCCCGCCCGCGGCATTGATCTCATCGATAGCAAGCTGGTGCGATTTTACATAGGAATCGCCAGCCCAACCCGCGTCGCCGCCGGTCATGGAATACAGCGCGCCGATCTTGATCGTCTGCACCGGAGCGCTGCTGGCCTGCGCTGCTGCTGTCGGCTGCGCAGCCGGGGTGGGCGTGGATGTGGCCGTGCTGCACGCGGCGAGAAGCATTGCAGCGACCAGCAGGAAGTTCAGGGTTTTAAGCCTCATTTTGTCTCCTCCTAAAGGAAGATTACGGATCGAGTTGGAATAAACAGCCTTCGAGTTTCACGTGCGGAGAAGCGGGTTGAAAACTCAGACCATCCACACCTCCTTGTCAGCTTGCCTTCAACCTTCTAATGAGTGCTGGATAATTCACGTGCCTGCTATGTCACGAACCTGCACCGGGCAGGTACTTGGTCTTGTGCCAGAAGTTGTGACAGAGGGGTCTCAATACAACAGGCATACTTCCGGTGGATGTTTGCACTATAACATGGAACAAATTAGGGGAGCATAAGGGAGGTATAAGGGAAGTATTAAGAAAGGGTGCGAATCTTTATGTTTTCTTTATCAACCCCTTACCCTTTCTTGAGCGTTTTTATGCGATATTAAAGACAAAGTATTCCGCCGCCAAGGAGATCTTATGGAAAATTCAAGCAAGATTAAAACAATCCGCGCGATCGTTCGCGAGATCAATTTTGAGGGATGCAGCCTGCTCTCGATCAACGATCTGACGAA
>JAJYJF010000232.1 GCA_021796375.1 Chloroflexota bacterium
CCTACCGGCTGGCCGGCGGGGATTTCACCCGCCTGGGACTGTACGGTTTCGGCGCCGCAGCGCACATCCTGGCCCAGATCGCCGTATCCCAGGGGAAGCAGGTCTACGCATTTACCTCCCCCGGGGACCGGAAAGCGCAACAGTTTGCCCTCCGGCTGGGCGCGACCTGGGCGGGCAGCTCGACCGAGCTCCCGCCGGAAAAGCTCGATGCGGCCATCATCTTCGCCCCGGTCGGCCCGCTGGTGGTGCAGGCGCTGAAGGCGGTCGACCGCGGCGGGACCGTCGTCTGCGGCGGGATCCATATGAGCGACATCCCATCCTTCCCCTACAGCCTGCTGTGGGAGGAGCGCCAGGTACGCTCGGTAGCTAACCTGACCCGCGCGGACGGCAGGGAGCTGCTGCAGGTCGCTCGCCAGGTGCCGGTCAAGATCGAGACCCAGCTGTTCCCGCTGGAGGGCGCCAACGAGGCCCTCGCCAGCCTGCGCGGCGGTAAGATCGAGGGCGCAGCGGTGCTGGCGATCCACCCGGGGCCCTGAGCCCCCGCGGCCGGCGGTGCCGTCGCCAGAGTGGAGCACGAGCTCCCGGCGCTTTTTCCCGGTTGCTATTTTCACAGATCATTTTCCCGCTTAAAATCCCTTTCCCCCAACCACTAAAATAGTATAAAATAGTTGCATCGTCCCATTAAGGCGCACACCATAATTCATCGCATCTATAGCCTTCCGTCCTCCCGGTAAACTTCCCCGGGCTCTCAAGCCCACGGAGGTGACCTGGACGGCGCACCAGCCATCCAGCGGCTGCCGAAACCGGTCTGATCGATCCGAGCTTTGGAGTGTCATCGATATGTCAGGAGGGGAGCATGTCAGCACGACCAGCGAAGGATTCCATTGCCACCGTAAAAATTAGCGTGCCTCTGATCTACCTCGTGATCGGCACCATCCTGGTCTTCGGATCAGCGCCGGAGGATGCCCTGGCGGAGACCACTTACTCCATCCATGGGAAAACCCTTTATGATACGATCCAGATTGCCAGCCCGCAGGTGCAGTATGGGTCCAATTCAGCGAACTTCTCACCCATCGCTTCGAATGGAAGCTTTTCGTTCCAGGGAGGGCTGTTCCTAGCCTCTTCTGGAGATCCGGTCCCAGGCGCATCCGTGCAGGTCAACGGATCTCCGCATCCATTTTCGATCATGGCCGATGGGACAGCCTATATCGCGTGCATCGTCACCATCGACGGGGTCCCAGCCACCGGTTATTCCATATATTCCGTGGCTTTTGGAGCCGATCCGAACACCCAGACCATCCCGCTGGATGTGGACGGATCTTTCAGTCTGACCCTCCGGCTCTCCTCGGCGGGAGGCGCGGGGATGAGCAATGCGGATTTGTCCTTATCCGGCAGCTCTACCGGCGCTGATGGGAGTTTCACAATCTCGGGTACCGCCCACCAACCGATCACCGGCCTGACCGTCTCTGCCAACAACGGGAGCTTGGATGTCTCCGCGACGACCGCCGTGGATGGCGCATTCACTTTAAGCGGCTTCCCCGCGGGGCCATCTTACACCGTCACACCAGTCAGCTCCAGTTTTACTTTCGTCCCGCCAAGCCAGACCGTCCCGGTATCCGGCGAGGTCTACGAAGTCTATTTCTACGGGACAACCGCGCTGGCTCAAACCATCCAGTTCACCGCACCGGCCTCGGGCACGTACGGCGACGCTCCCTTTGAGATCAGCGCTTCGTCGACCTCTGGAAACACGGTGGCCTTTTCGAGCCTCACTCCCGGGGTTTGTTCCATCTCGGGTGTCACCATCACGATCGTTTCCGCGGGGACCTGCACGATCCAGGGAACCGCCGACGGAAATGCCAGGTATCAACCGGTCACTGCCTCAACGGACATCACCATCGACAAAAAACCTTTGACGATTACCGCCGTGGATCAGTCCAAGACCTATGGCCAGCTGGTAACCTTTGCGGGTACGGAGTTTACGGCAGCAGAGATGGTCTCCGGGGACGGCATCACCAGCGTGACACTGGCCAGTGACGGCGCCGCGACGGCAGCGGGTGTCACGGGCTCGCCGTACCCCATCCAGCCCAGCAACGCGACCGGTACCGGGCTGGATAATTACACCATTACCTATGCCAGAGGCTGGTTGACGGTGACCCCGGCCGATCAGGTCCTCAACTTCGATCTTTCTTCGCTCCCATCGACCTCATATGGAGACTCATTTAACGTCGCACCATACGCGTCGTCCGCTTCATCGCCGGCCATCAGCTTCGCCGTTACCAGCGGTCCCTGTTCGATTGCTGGCACAACCGTGACCGGAACCGGCGCCGGCCAGTGCACGATCGAAGCCACTCAGGCCGGGGATGCCAATTATGCTGCGGCTGCCCCGGTCGATCAAACCTTGACCATCTCGCACGCCGTCCTGGACGTTCGCGCCGATTCGCAGACCAAGGTATACGGAGCGCTGGATCCCGTCCTGACCTTCAGCTCCAGTGGATACAAATTTACGGATAGCGAAGCCGCGGTCCTGACCGGCGCTTTAAGCCGGGCAGGCGGGGAAACGGTGACCGGGGGTCCGTACGCGATCGACCGGGGAACGTTAGCCGCCACCGAGAACTACACCATCAGCTTTACCGGCAGTACACTCACAATCACCCTCGCCTCCCTGACCGTCACCGCCGATCCACAAACCAAGAGCTACGGGCAGGCGGACCCGCCGCTCAGCTACCAGGTGAGCGGCCTGCAGTTCGGCGCCCAGGTAGGGGATGTCCTTTCCGGCAGCCTGGTTCGGGCGCCCGGCGAGGATGCCGCCGATTATGCGGTCACCCAGGGAGGGTTAGCGCTGACCACCGCCGCTCGAGATAATTACTCGCTTGATTATCAGGGAAACACGCTCACGATTAACCCGGCCGACCTCACGATCACCGCGGAGGTCCAAACCAAGATTTATGGGGAGGCTGACCCGGAGCTGACGTTCCAGATCAGCAGCGGGACCCTGTTCTACGGGGATCAACCCAGTGGGTCGCTCGCCAGGGAGCCCGGTGAAGATGTAGGGACGTATGCGATCCAACAGGGAAACTTGGCATTGGGCAACAACTACCATCTATCGTACGTTGGAGCAGATCTGACCATTCTGGCGGCGATCTCCGGAACCATCCAGTGCAACGGCCAGGGGTTACCCGGTGCAGCGGTCACCGCGCAGGGTGAGGGTACCTCCTTCGAGACAATCACCGGGGATGATGGAGCCTACATCCTGAGCGGGCTGCCCGCCGGCAATTACACCGTCACGCCGGTTCTGACCGGGTATGTCTTTTCCCCAGATCTGGCGCAGGTCACCATCACCACCTCCAGCCAGACCGCAAATTTTACCGCAACTCCCCACCATACCGTCTACCTGCCGCTCGCTCTGAAGTAAAGCGGCCAGCCTGCGCAGCTCAAAACTCCCAAAAACAGCCGGCCTGGACGTCCAGGCCGGCTGCGCTTCCCGCGGGTCTTTCCGCCGGATCGCTCCTCCCTACCCCGCTAGTGGCACTGGGCGGACCCAGAATCGGTGAAGGACTTTCCTGCCTGGGGGATAAACTGCCAGTCATACCCGTCCGGGTGGAGGACCAGCTTGAGGATGCCGAAAACATCCGCAGCGTGCGCCTGGCTAGTCGGGACGAAACTGTGGTTCAGCGGGTAATAGTTTTTGCCGCCCGTGCCGACCACAAATTCGCGGATGCCTCTGGCCAGGTCCAGGTTGCCGTTCGCATCCATGGGCGCGAAGCGCTCGTAGTCGTGGTCATGCCCGGAGAGCACCAGGTCCGCCCCGGCGGTGTAGAGGTCCGTCCAGAAGGCGGATACCTGGACCTGGTCGCCGTGCTCGCCGTCGCTCCAGCGCGGGTGGTGCCAGTAGGCCAGGGTGCACTTGGCCGGGTTGGCCGCCAGGTCCGCTCTCAGCCACCGCTCCTGGGGCGAGCCCAGCCCGCACCCGCCCACCTGGGAGCAGTTGCTGTTCAGGACGACCACGTGCCAGGCACCCAGGGTATAGCTGTAGTATCCCTTGGTGGGGTCCCCTGCCGCCGCCCCAAAATAGTTATAGTATGCTGACGCGCCCGGCGTCAGGTACTCGTGATTGCCGACCGAGGGGTGGATCTGATCCTTGTACGGCCCCCAGGCGGGGTTAAAACACTGCGCAAACTGGGCCGCGGTGCCCTGTTCGTAAACCGTGTCTCCCAGGGTAGCGATGGCCGCGTTCGGATACTGGGCCAGGATTTGAGCGGTGGCGTAATCGCCCTTGCTGGCGCACGAGGAGATATCTCCAGCCGCCAGGAGCAGCGCGTCACCCGGGGCGACGGGCGAATCGGGCGCCGCAGCCGGCTGGCCGGTGGGAATGGCAGCCTGGGCCGGGGGGGCCGCGGTCGACACCGCCTGGGTGGGTCCGGCGCCCGCGCCCCCCGGAGAGATGGCTTGAGCGGAAGCCGCCTGCCCCGCGGTAATGTTGTGGAGCGCGTCCAGATACACCCCGTAGCCGGAGGAGCTCTGCCAGGGGATGGCCGGCTCCACCGCGGACCCGTTCCCCCAATCGTTGAAGGTGGCGACCAGCTGGAACTGCGCCCCGGAGGTGACCATCTGCTGGACGTCGCTTGCCCAACGAGCCGGGTCCCTCACCAGAACGGGGTTATCCCCGGGCAGCCAGA
>JAJYJF010000233.1 GCA_021796375.1 Chloroflexota bacterium
TTTGATTTTATCGAGGTTTGGTACAATCGCCAGCGATTGCACTCGACCTTGGGCTATCTCAGCCCAGCAGAATTTGAACAAACGTCAGGACATTAATCGTGTCCATTTTTAAGGGACCACTCCAGGGGTTCATCGCGGATCAAGGAGGATGTCATGTCTACGGTACAAGAAAACCCTTACTGGAAAGCGAAGATAGAAGAGCGGGAGAGGCGAGAAAGTATAGAGACGCTGATCCAGATCCACGAAATAGTGGGCAGGTTGCCCAGGCGGGAAGTTTATTTTGCTTTGTTTTTAGTCTATGGGATAGTCTTTCTCGGGAAAATCAAAAGTATTTTTGAATTTATCGAAACCCTTTGAAATCCGGGGCAGCAGGGGGATGGCTTTACCTTGTTGAATTGTTTCAACAAGGTGGAAGAGGCGTAATTGATTATGGGGCAGCGGGGGGACAGACGCCCCCAAAACGGGAGGTGAAAAATGTCTAAGCGCAGCAATGGAGAGGGAACGATCGTAAAGACAGCATCCGGGACATTCCGGGCGCAGGTATCCATTCAAGGGCAGCGGACCGGAAAGACCTTCAAGACCCGCAAGGAAGCCGTAGACTGGCTGAAAGACCTTCGCGGGCAAGTTGACCGGGGCTTGAAAATGGAAGGGATGAAAACCCCGTTTTCCGCGGTGCTGGATGACTGGCTGGCAATCAAGAAAACACAGCGCAGGCAGGCGACCATAGAACAGTACGAGCGCTGCATCCAGGCTTATATTAAGCCACAGCTCGGCACATTGCCCATGAGCAGCCTGAATGCCGCGGTTTTCCAGGGTTTCTACAACCGGCAGCTGGCGAAGGGTTCCAGCAAGCGCCTGGTGCAACTGCTCCATATCATCCTTCACGGGGTGTTAAAATATGCTCTCCGCCTGGGTTACGTCACGAACAACTGGACAGAGATGACCGAAGCGCCCAGGCCAGAAAAGAACGAGATGCGGATTTGGAACGAGAGCCAGGTGTCCCAATTCATGCTGAGCGGCCCGGACCTGATTTACCGCATGGCGCTGACCACAGGGATGCGCCGCGGCGAGCTGCTGGGCTTGCAGTGGAATGATCTGGACTGGCGGACAGGAACGATCTCCGTCAAACGCCAGGTATACGAGCTGAAGGGTGGGGGCTGGCGCTTCCAGGAGCCAAAAACAGCCCGCGGGCGGCGATCGATCAAATTGGGCGCGAATATCCTCGCGGCCTTACGGGAGCATTATAACCAGGCCGTTCCGCTTACCAGGGCGATCGCCGGCGACGCCTGGCAAGAATACGACCTGATCTTCCCGTCGGCGAAGGGTAAGCCATTGTGCGGGGCGGACGTTTCCAAAGGGTTCCGCAAAACATTGACGCTGGCCGGGCTGCCTGAGATCCGGCTGCACGACTGCCGGCATACATGCGCTTCCCTGATGCTGATGCACGGCATCCCGCCGGTCAAGGTAGCGGCAATCCTGGGCGACAGCCTGGCAATTCTTCTTTCAACCTACGCCCATTATATTGACGGCGGGACGGATAAGAGCGCGGACCTGATGGATTCGATCACCACGCCCACCAGCATCGAAATCCCGTTGCACGCGGTTGCACCGAGCGAAAGAGTATAGTTATGCAAAGTGGGGCGGGAAGGCTGAAAATGGCTCTAAAAAGAGGCAAAAGGCGCTTCAAATGGTATGTTTTCGGGGCGAAAGTGGGGGTTATCCGCAATGCCTCCAAAATCTCCCAGAATATGCTATCATGGGGACACAGGAGCCAGCCATGAACCAAGGCAAGCGATTGCTGTTCTACATCGTACTCAACATCCTGGTTTCCGCCTGCACCACGCTGGCAGTGCTGTGGCTCTGGGACCGGCCGCACCAGGTGATCGCCACTTTTCTTCCTGCGGCAGCGCAAAACTCGCTCGAGCCGGCGGTTCTCCCCAGCAGCACGCCCTCGCTTTCTTCCCTACCGGCCCCAACCCGGCCGGCCGCCGGCGCCCCAACCTCTCCGCCGGCCACCCCCTCCCTGGCCGCTGCGGGGGCAGCTCAGATTGTCATCGACAACATCTTTGGGATTGGTGATCTCAAGGACGAGTACGTCCTGATCAAGAGCACGGGCGATGGCGAGCTGGATCTGACCGGCTGGCGCCTCGACGATGGGAATGGGAACGTCTACAAATTCCCTTCGATCACCCTGTTTAAAGGGGGCGCCGTGCAGGTGCATACGGCGGCGGGGATCAACAGCGTGGTCGATCTCTACTGGGGCCGGGATGCCGCCGTATGGCAGGAGGGTAAGATCGTCACCCTGGCGGATAGCCAGGGCAACGTCAGGGCAACCTACCGGATTCCCTGAGGAATTCGGGAGAACGCGCTTATGTCTCAATCTCTTTACCGAAAATGGCGGCCGCGCGAGTGGGACCAGGTCGTCGGGCAGGATCCGGTCGTTAAAACGCTGCGGAACGCGATCCTGACCGACCGGGTGGGCCATGCGTACCTGTTCGCCGGCCCGCGCGGCACCGGCAAGACAACCACGGCGCGCCTGCTGGCTAAGGCGGTCAACTGCCTCAACCCGGACCCGGGCGAGCGGCCCTGCAACCAGTGCGATCACTGCACGGCGGTGAACGAAGGTCGCTTTCTAGACCTGATCGAGATCGATGCGGCTTCCAACACCAGCGTCGAAGACATCCGCGACCTGCGCGATAAAATCAGCTTCTCGCCCAACCTGGGGAAATATAAAGTCTATATCATCGATGAAGTGCACATGCTCTCCACCCCGGCCTTCAACGCGCTGCTCAAAACGCTCGAGGAGCCGCCCCCGCATGCCATCTTCATCCTGGCCACCACCGAAATCCACAAGATCCCAGCCACCGTGCTCTCGCGCTGCCAGCGCTACGAGTTCCGCCGGGTCCCGGTGCCGTTGATCGTCTCCCACCTGCAGCACGTGGCGGAGCAGGAGAATATCGCCGTCGAGCCCGAGGCGCTGACGCTGATCGCCCGCCAGGCAACCGGGAGCGTGCGCGACGGGATCTCCCTTCTCGACCAGCTTTCCTCCACCGGCGAGACGATCACCCTGGCGAAGACCCAGGAGGTGCTGGGCACCGCCGCCAGCCAGGTGGTGATCGACCTGGTCAGCAGCATCGCGGACCGCAGCACCGCCCCTGGGCTGGCGCAAATTCACGCCGCCCTGGACGCCGGGACCGATCCGCGCCAGTTTGCCCGCCAGGTGGTGGACCTGCTGCGCAACCTCCTTCTCGTCCGCCTGGGCAACGAGCGCGAGCTGGACCTGACCCCCGAGCAGCGCCAGCTGCAGCGGGCGCTTTCCGGCCGGTTCGATGCCGCTGAGCTTGTGGAGATCATCCGCCTGTTCAACACCGCCGCGCTGGACCCCCGCGCCGGGAGCTGGCAGCCGGGTCTCCCCCTGGAGCTGGCTTTCGCCCAGGCTGTTAGTCCGCCCCAGCCCGCCCTCGGAGAGCCCGCTCAGCCCCACCAGCCGGCGGCCGCCAGAGCCAAATCCCCGCAAGCGGCGGCCCCTCCCGCGCCGGCGACCGCGCTCTCCCCGGGTAAAGCCGACCCCCCGCCCGCGGTCTCCGCGCCGCCGCAGGAGCCAGCCCCGGCCCAGCCCGCGCTGGCCTCCCGGCTCCTGCAGGCTGAAACCGGAACCCCGGCCCAGGCGCCCAACCCCGAGCCGGATGCCGGGGTGACGGTTCGCACCATCAACGATCACTGGCGCCAGGTGCTCGCCGCGCTGCACGAGCAAAAACACTTCCAGACCGAAGCCTTCCTGCGCTCATCCCACATCCTGGGAATCAAGGAAGGCGTGCTGATCCTCGGGCTGAACAGCGAGTTCTCAAAGTCCAAAATGGAATCCGGCGACCACATGGAGGTCACCCAGGCCGCCCTGGCGCGCGTGCTGGGGACGTCTATCCCGGTCCGCTGTGTGGTGGCCACCGGGAAATTAAATGATAAAATGCTGGCTGACCTCGACATCGACAGCGACGGCATGGTTGGGACCGCGCTGCGGGATCTGGGCGGCGAAGTGGTCGACGTACAATAAGGATGGATGAAGGATCCGGTTTTCAGCACCACCCGGACCCGGACGATCCGGGCCTGAACCGGGCTGAAGAACCCTACGGAAGGAGCTGATCAAATGGCAAAAGGATTCAACCGGCCGGCAGGCGGAAGCGGTATGGGCGGCGGGATGATGCAGCAGATCCGCAAGATGCAGGAGCAGCTCGCGGCGGCGCAGGCCCAGCTGGCGGAGGAAACGGTTACCGCTACCGCCGGCGGGGGAGCGCTGAAGGTGACGATGACCGGCGACCAGCACTGCAAAGCGGTCGAGATCGACCCGGACCTGCTCAAGGACGCCGATGCCGAGATGCTCCAAGACCTGGTCGTCACCGCGGTCAACCTAGCCCTGGATAAAGCCCGCCAGCGCTCCGAAGAGCTGCTGGGGCCGCTGGCCGGTGGCCTGAGCGGTCTCGGTTTGTAACCCTCCTGGATGGGGGAAATTTTTCCACGTTAGAGGTCGAACGGATATGCCCGTTATTCCTGAACCGGTTCAAAATTTGATCAACGCTTTTTCTCGGCTGCCGGGGATTGGCCCGAAGACGGCTTCCCGGCTGACCTTCTACCTGCTGCGCGGGTCGGACGACATCTCCTTGCAGCTGGC
>JAJYJF010000234.1 GCA_021796375.1 Chloroflexota bacterium
CGATCCGGGTAGCTGAGTACAGCCTGCCCGGGACGACCGTCCTCGGACAGAATGCCCTGGAAAGGCTGGGCGACCGGAATGCCGTCCTGCTGGCGAACCATGGAGCGGTTTGCCTGGGCCGCAATCTCGAAGAAGCCTTTGTCACGGCTCAGGTGGTCGAAAAATCTTGCCGGGTATTCTTAGACGCGCAATCCCTGGGTGGAGCCAAAGAGCTGCTCCCGTCGCAGGTAGACTTCATGCGGAATTTCTTTTTGGAGCGATACGGACAGCGCTAGCGCGAGATCGATCCCCTTCCCCGAGCCGTCTCGCTCTCCTGGCAACCTCCCGGACCGACCTGGAGAGAAGCGATGAACAACCGTCAGGCCCCTCAACTGGCTTCCATCAAAGGCCTCATCATCGATATGGATGGGGTTCTCTGGCACGGTCCCGATCCCCTACCGGGGTTAGCCCGGTTTTTCGCGACCCTCCGCCGGCGCGGGATGCGGTTCGTCCTGGCAACCAATAACAATACGATGGCCCCGGAAGGCTTCGTCGAGAAGGCAAAAAAGTTTGGGGTTGAGGTGGCCAGGGGCGAGATCGTCACCGCCTCCCTGGCGACAATCAGCTACCTGAAGGACCACTTTGACCCGGGCGCGCCGGTCTATGTGATTGGCGAACCGCCTTTCAAAAAGATGATCGCCGAAGCCGGGTATTCCCTGGCAGGGCGAGACGCGGTGGCGGTCGTCGCCGCCCTGGACCGCTCCCTGACCTATGAGATGCTGAAGACCGCCACCCTGCTCATCCGCGCCGGGGCGGCCTTCATCGGGCCCAACCCGGATGCCTGCTACCCGGCTCCGGAAGGGATGATCCCGGGCAGCGGCGCGGTGCTCTCTGCGCTGGCGACCAGCACGGGCCGCCGGCCCACCATCATCGGCAAGCCGGAAAAATGGGTATTTCAATCCGCGCTGAAGCAGATGGGGATCGCACCCAGGCAGGCGGCTTCGCTAGGCGACCGGCTGGACACAGATATCCTGGGCGGCAAGCGGGTGGGGATGAATACCATTCTGGTGCTGAGCGGCGTCACGACCGCCGCCGACCTGGCAGCCAGCAGAATCCAGCCCACCTGGGTGTTCTCAGGGATCGACGAGCTCGCCCGGTCGCTCGAAGGGGTATCTGAAAGCGGCGCGGCGGAACAGCCCGCTGGGGGATTTCAGGTCAATCGAGGGTAAGCGGGCGGCCGGGCCTGGCTGGCCAGCCACTCATCCCCGCAGGCAGGCCTCCAGCTCCGCGCTGGAAACCCGCGATGTCATATCGATGCTGATCGGGGTCACCGCGACCATGCGCTTCACCAGGACGGTGTGAGCGTCCGTCCCAGGCTGGAAAGTGCTTCGATCCGGTTGGATGGTATACCAGAGTCGATGCGCGTCTTCCCAGGACTCACTCCGGCGGATGTGGGGGATATAAACGGGGTCGAGCGAAAGGCGGGTGACCTCCCAGGGGGTATGGGATGTCGCCCCCGCGGGCACTTCGACCTTGAGGACGTGAACGTCGGGCGGCATCTGCCGGCCCATCATCAGGTCCGCGAAAACAGCGGTGATCGCCGCGGCGGCCGAGAAATCCACCTCGAGCGAATGGCTTAGCTCCTGCTCCATGCTCGTCTCAACCGAAACCGCCAGGGCCGGGATGTGATGCGCGGCAGCTTCGATCGCGGCCCCGACGGTGCCCGAATTGGTAATTCCTGGACCGGCGTTCGTGCCGTAGTTGATCCCCGAGATGACCAGGTCCGGCAGTCCGGGAAGAATCTTATGCAGGGCGAGCAGGACAGCCTGAGCCGGGGTGCCGCCGACTGAAAAAGCCTCGATTTCCCCCTCGCCGATCGGGGAAGGCCAGGCAGCGATCGATCCATCCGAGGTCGGCGGCGTGCTGCGCCCCGCGCTGGTCGACTGCTCTCGCGGGGCTACGACCCAAACTTTACCAACCCTGCTGAGGGCGCCTGCCGCCGCCCACAGGCCGGGGGAAGCGATGCCATCGTCGTTCGTGATCAGAATTTGCGGTTCGTGGAGAGACATAGAGTTAGCATTCGCTGTTGTTGAGGTTGATGATCGCCTCAATTCTAACCCAAGAAACTTCTCTGGCCATAATAAGGATAAAATTCAGGTGAAGATCGATAAAAATCCATCGCGAGGGGTGAAGGGATGAAAACCATCGGGCTGATCGGCGGGATGAGCTGGGAATCGTCGGCGGAATACTACCGCATCATCAACGAGCAGGTGCGCGACCGCCTGGGCGGGGTGCATTCCGCCCGCAGCGTGATGGTTTCGGTCGATTTCGCCGAGGTGGAGGCGCTGGGACGACGCCACGCGAATGATGGTCGCCGCGGCGCGCCAGCTTGAGGCGGCCGGCGCTGGCTGCGTGGTGATCTGCACCAACACCATGCATAAGATGGCGGACGAGGTGCAGGCGTCGGTCGGCATCCCGCTGCTGCACATCGCGGACGCCGCGGCGCGGGCCGTCCGCGAGCGTGGCCTGCGCAGGGTGGCCCTGCTGGGGACGCGCTACACCATGGCGGAGGATTTCTACACGGGCCGGCTGGCGCGCAAATTTGGGCTGGACGTGCTCGTCCCCGGCGCGGCGGACCAGGAGGAGATCCACCGGATCATCTATTCCGAGCTGGTGATCGGGATCACGACCCCCGCCTCCCGGACCGTTTTCCAGCAGGTCATCGGAAAGCTGGCCGCGCAGGGGGCGGAGGGGATCATCCTGGGCTGCACGGAGATCGGCCTGCTGGTCCGGCAAAGCGACAGCCCCCTCCCGCTCTTCGACACCACCCAGCTCCACGCCAGAGCCGCCGTCGACTTTGCCCTGGCAGAATAGTTTTCGCTACCGCAGCGGGCGGAAGCCCTCCCCGAGCGCCTCGTGCGCCTGCCCGATCACCATGAACGCCTTCGGGTCCGCCTCGCGGACGATCGCCTTCAGCCGCGACACCTCCGCGCGGGTGATCACGCAGTAGAGCACCGGCCGCGGCTGGCCCGTATATCCCCCGGTGCCGGGCAGGATGGTAACCCCCCGCTCGAGGCTCTCCATGATGCGCGCGGTGACCTGCTCTACCTCATTGGTGACGATCAGCGCCGTGCGGAAAACGTCCGTCCCTTCCGAGACGGTATCCGCTGCCAGCCCCGACACGTAGATCATCACCAGCCCGTAGAGCGCCCGCTCCCAGCCGAAGGTGAAGCCGGCGGCGAGCACCACCGCCGCGTCGGTGAGCAGGTAAGACTGGGTGATGGGGACGTGCAGCCGGTCGTTCAGCACCCGCGCCAGGATGTCCGTCCCGCCGCTCGTGCCCTGCCCGCGGTAGACGATCCCCAGTCCCACCCCCATCAGCAGCCCGCCGTAGAGCGTGCTGAGGAAGAGGTCGCTCACCACGCCGTGCGCGGGCAGGAAGGGCACGAGCAGGTCCGTGAACAGGGAGAATATGGCGACCGCCACGGCCGTGCGGACGGCGAACTTCGGGCCGCCCAGGTAGCGCCAGCCGATGACGAACAGCGGCAGGTTGCCGACGAAGACCATCAGCCCGATCGGCCAATGGGTGTAGAAGCTGATGATCTGCGCCGCGCCGCTCACCCCGCCGCTGACGATGTCGGCGGGGATCAGGAAGAGGCGCATCGCCAGCGCCTGCAGGAACGCCCCCACGACCAGCATGGCGTAGTCGCGGGCGGTCTTCCAGGAGAGTTCGATCCAATCCAGCTGGGCGGGGGGTACCTGGTCGGGCATAGCAATCCCTTTCTCGCGGACAGGCGCGCGAGCGTTAATTATACGGTAGGGGGTGGAGGAGGTGCAAGGATGGGGAGCGGATTCTGGTATAATTGCGCCACGCGCGGGAGTCGCCAAGTGGTAAGGCAGTAGCCTTCCAAGCTACTATTCGCGGGTTCGAATCCCGTCTCCCGCTCCTTTTACTCGCTTCCGTCAAATCCCTCCCGGTCAGGGGTTTTTTATTTTGCTGGCCTGGATCCCCGGGAATTGTTAGATCATTCTGGTTGAGGCAAACCCCGCTCCGCTTCCCCCAGGGTATAATCCGGGCAATCCCGAACGAACCGCCCAAAATCGAGGAGGCAGAATGGCCTACGATACCCACCTGGCACAGAGAATCCGAGCAGCCCTCGCGGGCGTCCCCGGGCTGGCCGAGCAGAAGATGTTCGGCGGGGTCGGGTTCACCGTCAGCGGTAACCTGGCCTGCGGCGTCCAGGGGGATTCGCTGATCGTCCGCCTCGGCCCGGGCCAGGCCGACGAGGCGCTGAAGCTGCCCGCCGTCCGCCCCTTCGCCATGACCGGCCGGCCGATGAAGGGCTGGATCTTCGTCGGCCCCGAGGGTTTCCAGATGGAGGCCGAGCTGAGCGGCTGGGTGACCGCCGGGGTGGAATTTGCAGGCTCGCTCCCGGCCAAATAGCCCTGGCGGACCCATCTCACCCGGGTTTTCGCCCGAAGCAAGATAGGAATGCACGCCAGGACTGTTTCGGGAATCTGGCAGCTGCCGGCCGGCGCGAGGCACTTCCACGCGGGTCCGGGGTCCCCGCCGGCGGACGGGGACCCCGGTTTTTAAGCTCCCGGCCTTATCTCCCGCGGGAACCGCGCGGATTGCGGTTAACCGCAATTGTTTTAACTCAAGAAAATATTAAA
>JAJYJF010000002.1 GCA_021796375.1 Chloroflexota bacterium
GCATGATAAAATGTTCGCCGTAATCTGGGCGCGTAGCTCAATGGTAGAGCAGTGGCCTTTTAAGCCATTGGTTGAGGGTTCGAGCCCCTCCGCGCTCACTTTCCGTTTAAGCCTGCTCCCGCGAGACTTTCTCCCCGCAGCACCGTTCCGGCGTCTGGTCGAGGGTTCGAGCCCCTCCGCGCTCACTTTCCGTTTAAGCCTGCTCCCGCGAGACTTTCTCCCCGCAGCACCGTTCCGGCGTTTGGTTGAGGGTTCGAGCCCCTCCGCGCCGTTCAACATGCCGGCTGGCAGTTTTAAATTATAACAGAGCGGAAATTTCCCGCTCTGTTTTTTAAGCTCGCCGCAAACCCGTTAACCTCCTGCTTTGCGCACAAGATGGCGGTCCGGGAAGGGTCTCTTGTCCCATCGCCAGGGGATCGCAGCGTCCCAGCGGCTACCCCGGGCACCTTCAGCGCGAACCTATGGGAAGGTGTGGCCGAAGCATATCTGGCCGTCCGTGACTTCTCGTACCTAAATCAGCCGCCTGCGGCTGCCGCGGCCGATGGTCCCGACAACGGCCACGAGCAGTGCCGCCCCGATAATTGCCCAGAATATTGGGAATGTTTCTCCGTGGAATGAAACGGTAAATACCGGCGGAAAGCCAAACTGGCGCGCCAGTCAGGTGCCGATGTACGCGCCCAAGAAACCAATCGCGATCGAAAACAAGCACCCGCCGCCGGCGTATCCCGCCAGCGACTGGCCAATTGCCCCGGCTACCCCGGCCACGACCAGCAACACAATCAAATCTACCAGTGTCATTCTCTTTACCAAACCCCCAGACGATCACCCAAAAGGTGAAGGCTAAATATACAAAATTACATTCCAAGTTTATTTTAGAGGGTTAGGGATGCCGTACAAGCCCGGAAGTCCCCTGCCGCGATGGGGAGTCCCCCTACCCGCCCTATCGGATCTTTCTGCCCCGGATTTTCATCGAGGGCCGAGGTCGAGCCTGAGGTGAACAAGGCGGGCCGGCGCGCGGTAAAATGGATTGGATCGCCGGCGACAAACCGGGCGATTTCCCTCTGCTTTACAGTGGGATGGTGGACATTATTCTTTGAATTCCCAAAGGACGGAAAACATTCCATGGACCCGGCTCTGCGCGACCAATTCCTGCTCGACCCGTCCGTCATATTCCTCAACCACGGCTCTTTCGGCGCCACCCCCAGGCCGGTCTTCGAAGCCTACCAGGCCTGGCAGCGCGAGCTTGAAGCCCAGCCGGTGGAGTTCCTCGGCCGGAGATACGCCGCGCTCCTCGCCGGGGCGCGCCAGCCCCTCGCCACCTACCTGAATGCTCCCGCGGATGACCTGGTCTTCGTGCCCAACGCCACCACCGGACTGAATATCGTCGCCCGCAGCCTGCCGCTCGGCCCTGGAGATCAGGTCCTGGCCAGCGATCTCGAATACGGCGCAGCGGACCGCATGTGGCGGTTCCTGGCGGCAAAAGGAGGCTTTGAGTATATCAACCGTCCCACGGACCTCCCGATCCGCTCCGCGGATGATTCGTTAGCTCGTTTTTAGCGGGCGTCACCCCCGCTACCCGGGTCATCTTTCTCAGCCACATCACCTCGGCGACGGCCATCGTCCTCCCTGTCCAGCAGGTCTGCGCCCGGGCGCGGGAGATGGGCATCCTGACCGTCATCGACGGCGCCCACGCGCCGGGACAGATCCCCGTCGATCTGGGCAGACTCGGGGCAGATTTCTACGCCGGCAACTGCCATAAATGGCTATGCGCACCGAAGGGTTCCGCCTTCCTCTATGCTTACCCCCGCCTCCAGCCCCTCCTCCAGCCCCTCATCGTCAGCTGGGGCTGGCAGCCCGATCACCCCGGACATTCCCCATTTCTGGATCTCCTCGAGTGGACCGGCACGCGAGACATCGCCGCCTTCCTCTCCGTCCCGCAGGCTATCCGCTTCCAGGCCGACCACGATTGGGATGCGGTCCGCTCGGAATGCCACGCGATGGCCGCCGAGACGCGCCGGCGCCTTTCCGAACTGTTCGGCTTGCCCGCCCTGCACCCGCCGGGCGCGGAATGGTTCGGCCAGATGGGCGCCTCGCAGATCCCCGACACGCTGCCCGCCGCGGCGGTCCAGGCCCGGCTCTACCAGGACCACCGCATCGAGATCCCGGTCCAATCCTGGAATGGGAAGACACTGATCCGCTATTCCTTTCAAGCTTACAACCGGCCGGAAGAGATCGATCTGCTCATCCGGGCGCTGGAGGAGATTTTCGATGGGGTTCCCGCAGGATAAGCTCTTTTTCAGCCCGGCTCGTGGGCTAGCAGGCTGAACACGTCCTCGAGGGTCGGTTCGACCGCCTCGATCGAGCTAACCGCCAGACCGCGCGCGGCGAGCGCTTCGACCAGCCCCTGCCGGGTCCAGCTGCCCTCCGCGACGATCGCCATCGCCAGGTCGCCGAACAACCGCGCCTGGACGATCCCCGGCAGACTGCTGAGCAGCTCGACCGCCTCGAGCAGCGGGGAGACATCGATCGCCCAGGCCGCTCCCTGCAGCCGGTTCCGCTTGAGGCCGCTGGGCGAATCCATCGCCAGCAGGCGCCCGCTGTGCATGAAACCAACCCGGCTGCAGTGCTCGGCTTCATCCATGTAGTGGGTCGTCACGAAAACGGTGGTTCCCTGGTCGGCCAGCTGGTAGATCAAATCCCAGAACTCGCGTCGGGCGACCGGGTCCACCCCGCTGGTCGGTTCGTCCAGGAAGAGCAGCGGCGGGTGGTGCACCAGGGCGCAGCCGAGCGCCAGGCGCTGCCGCCACCCTCCGGAGAGTTCGCTCGCCCGGCGGTTCGTGCGCCCCTCCAGGCCGGCCATGCGGTAGATTTCCGCCAGGCGCTGCTTTTCTACCTCGCGTGGAACCTCATAAACGCCGGCATAAAATTCGAGGTTCTCGCGCACCGTCAGATCGTCGTACAGGGCGAACTTCTGAGACATGTACCCGATCTGGCTCTTGATTTTTTCCGGGTCTTTGACGATATCGATCCCCAGGACCCTGGCCGTTCCTTCGTTGGGGACCAGCAGGCCGCACAGCATGCGGATCGTGGTGGTCTTGCCGCTCCCATTCGGCCCGAGATAGCCTACCACCTCGCCCGGGAATACCTGAAAGCTGATGTGATCTACCGCCGCGAAATTCCCGAAACGCTTGGTCAGGTTCTCGACCTCAACAATGGGAGGCTGGCTAGCTTGCATCCTGATCCATCTCCAGCAGTTGAATAAATACGTCTTCCAGGGTCGGGCTGACCGGAAGCATGTGCAGCAGCCGCACCCCGCCTGCCGCCAGCACGCCCGGCAGACGCGCGATCGGGCCGGAAGGCTCGCGGACCCGCAGGTGCAGGCGGTCGCCGAAAGCGTGCACGTCCTCTACATCCGGATCGAGGACGGCCAGGCGCCGGGCTTCCATCTGGGGCTCGGCCGCCAGCTCGAGGATGCGATCTTTCAAGCGCTGGATCAGCTCGCGCGGGGAGCCTTCGATCAGCGCCCGGCCCTTGTTCATGAAGATGACCCGGTTGAAGCGCATCGCCTCATCCATGTAGGGCGTGCTGACCAGCACCGCGGATCCCCCGCGCAGCAGTCCGACGAGCAGGTGCCAGAACTCCTGGCGGGCCACCGGGTCAACCCCGCCGGTGGGCTCATCGAGGAGCAGGACTTTTGGGCTGTGAACCAGCGCGGTCGCCAGGCCAAGCTTTTTTTGCATCCCGCCCGAAAGAGCATTAGCCCTCCGGTCGGCAAACTTGCTCAACCCGGCGAACCTCAGCAGCTCTTCGGAGCGCGCTTTCCGCTCGGCATCCGGCATGCCGAACACCTCCCCGAAGAAATTGAGATTTTCTTTGACCGTCAGATCCCCATACAGGCTGAAGCGCTGGGAGAGATAACCGATGTGCTCGCGCGCCTTTTCGACCATGCGCGGGATCTCATACCCGGCCACCCGGATCTGCCCGCTGGTCGGTGATAGCGCCCCGCACAGCAGGCGAATGGCGGTGGTCTTCCCCGCGCCGTCCGGGCCGACCAGGCCGACCATCTCGCCCGCCGCGACCTGCAGGTTGAGGCCATCGACCGCTCGCAGCGCGCCGAAAGCCTTCACCGCCTGGCGGGTCTCCAGGAGGATTTCCGGTTCCATCTCACTTCGCTTCCAGGGTCACGTCGGCAGGCATGCCCGGCTTCAGCTCCAGCCCGGGGTTATCCAGCGTCAGCTTGACCGCGTAAACCGTATCTTTCCGCCCCTGGATCGTCTGGACGTTGCGCGGGGTAAACTCAGCCGTGTTGGAGATGTAGCTGACGGTGCCCGTAAACTGCCTGCCGGGGAATGAATCGACGCTGACCGGGTAAGCCTGCCCGAGCGAAACCTCACCGACCTTCTCCTCGGGGACGTATACGGTCAGGGTCAGGGAAGTCAGATCGCCGACGACCAGCAGGGTGGTGCCGGGTGTGGCCAGCTCCCCAGGTTGAAAGGGGCGGTCGAGAACCACGCCATCGATCGGGGAGCGCACTTTTTCGGTATAGCCAGCGGAGACGCCCGCGGCCGGCTGCACCTCCGCCACGATCTCCCCTTTCTGCGTGCTCTCCCCCTCTTTAACGTAGATGGCATCGATAAGGCCGCCCAGCTGGGTCCCCAGGTGGATCTCGGTGACTTCGATCGTTCCCGAGATCACCGTCGTCTTACTGGCGTTCGTATTCTGGTAGCTGATATAAAGAACCGCCACAATCGCGATTACCGCCATTGCGACGATCGGGAATAAAGTCCGCGGGATTCTGCGCATGGCTTGCTCCTAACCAGTTAATCGAGTGTTTTACGGAACCGCAGGCCGGCAATTGCCAGCAGGATGATCGCCAGCAGCACCAGGGCGCCGATTTGCGGCAGAAGGAGATTAATGCCCGTGCCCTTGATCACCACCGCGCGCAATATCTCGATGAAATAAGTGAGCGGCAGCAGCTTTCCGACCAGCTGGAGGAATACCGGCATGGCTGAGACCGGGAAAATAAATCCAGAGAGCAGCATGGAGGGCAGCATGATGGGCAGCGCCATAAACTGGGCCTCCTGCTGGGTGTGCGCGAACGTCGAGATCATCAGCCCGATGCCCAGGTTGGGGAGCAGGTAGAGCGCGGTCAGGGCGAGCAGGAGCGCCAGGCTGCCCCGGATCGGCACGCCGAACATGATCGTCCCCACGAAGAGCACGATAATCGTGTTGGCGAGCGAAACCAGGATGTAGGGCGTGATCTTGGCGATCACCAGCTCCCAGTTGCGGATGGGCGTCACGATCAGCTGCTCGATGGTCCCACGCTCGCGCTCGCGGACGATGGAAAGCGCCGTCAGGTTGGTGGTGGTCTGCATCAGCAGCAGGGCGATGATCCCGGGCACCATGTTGTAGCTGCTCAAGAGATCCGGGTTGTAAAGCACCCGGGTGCGGACGTCGACCGGCGACGTGAAGCTGCTGCCGGACAGGCCGAGCCTGGCCAGCTTCTGCATCAGGATCGACGTCCCATGCGCCTGCCCGGCGAGCGTCGCGGCGGAGAGCGCCTGGGTGGCAACGGTCGGATCCGAGCCGTCGATCAGAACCGCCACCTGGGCGCTGCGTCCCCCGGCGATATCGTCGTGGTATCCCGAGGGGATGATGATGCCAACCTTCGCCCTCCCGCTGGAGATCAGGTCATTGACATCGTTCTGGCTGTAAGCGACGAACTGGTATGAGAAATAGCCCGTCACGCGGAAAGCGTCCAGGAGCGCGCGGCTCTCGCGGCTGGAATCCTGGTCGAATACCACCGTGGGGATATCTTTGATGTCGTTATTGGCCGAATACCCGAGCAGCGCCAGCTGCAGGAGTGGCATCATAAAAACGAAAACCAGGGTGCGCGGGTCGCGCAGCATCTGGGTAAATTCTTTTTTGAGGAGCGCCCTTAACCGTCTCATGGGAGTTTTTCATCCACCAAAATGAAAGGTAAACCAGGGAGCCACGTTATAGTTCTTCCAGCGCCGGATCTCGACCCCGTCCGGATACTGTTTGAAGAGCCCTTTCACGTCGATCGCCGCGTCCGGGTAGCTGCGCAGGCGGTCAAAAATAAGCCGGTTTTGCTCAGCATCGACCCTCTGGCTGCCAAAAATAAAGGTCGCGATCACCTCGCTGGGCTGGCCCAGCACGATCGCTTCGTTGGTCCCGTTCTGCGCCAGAAACACCATGCGGATGTGGTCCGAATAGCGGATCAGCTCGCGGGGTTCAACCGTCAGCCCCGCGGTCAGCTGCTCGGGCACGTCCAGGGAGTGATAATCGATCACCTTGTGGCGGTTGACCAGCCAGACCCCGGCTTCCCGGCGGACCGGCCAAAGCTCGTCGACCTGCGAGGTCGTCGTCTTGCCGGTGGCCGTATCGCGGGCTGCGAGCTGGTAGCTCACGTGCACCAGGACCGTTTTTTCATCGAAAACCTGGCTGTCGAGGATCTGCAAACCGGAATATCCGCTCCCCGCCTCAAACACTCCCTCCAGCTCGGCGGCTGCATCGCCGCGGGTCATCCCATCGATGACCAGGCTCATGGTTGAGAGCAGCCGGGATGCCGCCTGGGCATCGCCGGCTTGCAGGGCGGTAAAATAGCGTCTGACGGCCGCCGCTGCCAGCGCCGGGCCCCGGTCCGCATCGCCGGTGGGCTGGCCGGCAGGCGTCGCGCTGGGGAGCGCCGCTGAGGGCGCGCCTCCCGGGGTGTCGCTGGGCAGGGGGATAGGCGTCATCAGCGGGAGGGTTGGCGCCGGGGGCAGGGCGGCCGGCGCCGCCGAAGGCGCCAGGCTCGCCTGGCAGCCGGAAACCAGCAAGAAGACCGCGATAAAACAGATCGTGCCGAGCATCTTTTTCATGGGTGCATCACCTTTTCCCTTGGAACCAATGCGCTCAGGGCTGGACCGCCGGATTCAGGACGGCCAGGTCCCCCTCGCTGACCTGTCCGGCTGCAATCTGCACTGAGCCGCCGGACTCCGGTCCCTTCCGGATGGTTACCGGGGTGGGGATGCCGTTCTTCAAAAGGTAAAGGACGCTCGCGCCGCCGATGTTTCGAACCGCGCGCGACGGGACCAGCAGGACGCCTTTCAGCAGGCTGGTGGTGATCTCGGCTGAGACGGTCATGCCCGGCTTGATCACCTTGTCCTTGTCATTGATCTCGAAGGTCACGGTAAAGTTGACCGTTCCGGAGATGTTTCTGCCGATGTCCGAGATATCCGTGACCGTCCCCCGGTACACCTTGCCAGGGTTGGCGTCGAACTGGATCGATACCCGGTTGCCGGTTTTCACCTGGGCGATATCCGCCTCCGGCACCTCTACGTCCACATACAGGTGGCTCAAATCGTCGATCTCAAAGCCAACCGTCCCAGGGGTGACCTGGTCTCCGACCTTGCTGTTCGCCACCGTGACGGTGCCGTCAAACGGAGCAGCCAGGCGCGCCTGGTTCAAAGCTGCCTGGGCGGCGTTGACCTGCGCCCGGGCAGCGGCAATGTCCCGGTCGCTCGGGCCGTCCTTGTCGCGCTCCCATTCGAGCCTGGCCGCCAGCAGGTTTGCCTGCGCCACATCGACCAGCGCATCCGCGGTCTGCACGTCGATCGGGTCGGGCAGGGCTGAAACGTAGTCCAGGTTGTATTTCGCCGCGTCGTAGCGCTGTTGGGCAGCCGCCAGCTGGCTGAGCGCCGAGGCAAAGACGACGTCATCCGAGCTGCGGTTTTTATTGCGGTTGAAGATTGTGGTGGCGTCGTCCAGGGCATGGTTGGCCAGCACCAGGTTCGCCTGGGCGATATCGATGGTCTCCTGGCTGGCGCGCTGGTACTGCTTGTTGTCGCGGGCTTTTTTCGCATCGTCGTAGGCTTTCTGCGCCCTCGCCAGCGCAAGCTCGGCATTTGCCCTCACCTGGTTGGTCGACATCAAATTCTCGAGGTTATCCTGCGCCGCGGAAAGGCTGGCCTGCGCCAGGATCACCTGCTGGGGGAGGGAGGTCGGGTCGAGCGAAGCCAGAACCTGGTCGGCTTTGACGAGATCGCCCTTCTTGACCGGGACGGTTTGAACGACCCCGGTGACCTGCCAGGGAAGGATCGCGGTCTGGCTCGAGCGGACCGTCCCGGTCACCCCGATGGTCGCGGTCAGATCGCCTCTCTGAACCTTCACCGTCTGGTATGCCTGCTGGACGGTTTGAGCCTTCACCGGCGCTTCCACTTTGGGTTGGGCGATAAAGAAAACCCCCGCCGCAAGCGCCGCCAGGACCACCACCGAGCCTGCCCATTTAATAAATGCATGTCCCTTCATGGTTTCCCTCCCGTCCCAACTCCCTGACAGCCCGGGTGAGCTCAGTTCACCCGTTTTTCACGGCCGGTTACAGGTCGCGCTCGAGCAAATCCAACATCTTGTTCATCAGGCGGACCATCTGACGCTGTTCCTCCGGCGAGAATTCGCGGATCATCCTCGCCATCCGCGCCATCATAAACTCATGAATGGTCTCGAAAAGCTCTCTCCCCGCGGCGGTCAGCTCCACCCGAACCACACGGCGATCTTCCAGGTCCGGCAGTCGAGCGGCGTACTCGTTCCTTACCAGCCAGTCCACAATCCGCGTCGTGTTGCTTAAGGGGATATCGAGCTCGCGGCTCAGCTCGCCCATGGTGATCGGGTCCGGGCGGTGGGAGATGACCAGGCAGACGCTGTAGAACTGGTGGACGTTCTCCACCCCGCTTGCCCGATCTTCGAGGCTGGCTTTTTCAATCCGGTTCTTGAGCAGGGCCATATTCTCCGGAAATACGTTCTTAAAACGTTTCCGAAGGTAGAGAATGCGCTGAAAAATCGCTCCGAACTGGGGCAGATATTCGGATCTCTCAGGCATATTATTTCCTTTAAAAAATTTTTCTCAATCGGTATATTTCCAAAATGGAAGTATATCTGAAAGAGCAGACTGCGTCAATAAATTGGGGATAAAAATTACGCACCGGTTGAGAATGCGGGAGGTTTACCGGCGGCGGTACGCCAGGGCCAGGAGCGCGATCCCGACCGCGGTCAGGACGGACGCCGCCGGAAAAACCGTGAAGACGCTGTGCTGGGTCAGGATGCTGCCGATCGCCGGGCCGAGGAAGAGCCCCGTGTTGGTAGGGAGGTAAGCGAAAGCCATCACCCGCCCGCGCACATCGTCCTCGGCGGCCTGCGAGACCAGGATGAACGACAGGGCGAAAACGCCCGAGCCGACCGCGTTGATCAGCGCCCAGGCGATGCCGAACGGGAGCAGGCCGTGGACCAGGGCCGGGATCGGCCACAGGAGGACCTCAACCGCTGCGCCGATGAACAGCACCCGCCAGTAGCCGTGGCGGTCGGCCAGCGCCCCCATCGCCGGGCTGACCAGCATGGCGGTCAGCCCACCACCGCCCAGGATGATGCCGACGATCGTCGCGGGGTTCCACCCCGGGCTGATTTGCTGGATCGCCAGCGGGGCATAGGTCATCGCCATCATCCAGCCCGAGAACAGCATGAAGAGAGCTGGGAAAATCGCGCGCAGCCCCCGGCTGCGCAGGAGGATTTGAACCGAATCGCCGGCCATACGCAGCACCGATCCGCGGCTTTTCCCAACGAAGTGATCCCGGTACCCAAAGCTGAGCGAAATCACCACCAGCGCCAGCAGCCCGGCATCGATGGCGAGCAGCACCGGGAACCCCCAGCGGTCGACGATCGGGCCGCCGATCAGCGGCCCCACAAAAACCCCTACCGGGCCCGCGGAATTCATGATTGAAAAAGCCAATCCCTGGCGCCTGGCGGGGGCGCGCTCCGAAAGGGTGGTCAGCATCAACCCGCTGTTTCCCAGCGAAAGGCTGGACAGCGTCCGCCCCAGCATGAAGGAGCCAATGCCGTTCGCCAGAAAGATGATCGCCGCCGAGACCATCTCGACCACGAAGGAGCGCAGGATCACCGGTTTGCGTGAAAACCGGTCCGCCAGGGCTCCCCAGAACGGGAGGAAGGGGATCCCCAGCAGTCCGGTGGTCGCGGCGATGATGCCCGTCCACCGCGAAACCTCCTGCCTGGCGATGCCGAGATGGGGGAGGTACAGCGGGGTGAAAGCGCCGAGCTGCCCGTAAAAGACGGTCTCGACAAAACCTCCGAAAGTGAAAAGCGCCAGCAGCCAGATCCAGCCCGGCGGTCCGCTCAGGGATTGAGATCGGCTCTCTTCAGGCATGCATTCTCGATGAAAACTCTCGGATCGCTGAGAGCAGCTTCACCATAAGGTGACCAACCTGCCGCAGCCCGGACAGGTGCAGGCGCTGGAAGGCAGGCGTTCGCCGCAGTACGGGCAGCGCAGCCCGTCCCTGCGAAGCGGCATCTCACAATGCTGGCAGATGGAGACCCCCTCCGGGTTTTGAAAGCCGCAAAAGGGACAGGCGGCCATGAGGACCGGCTTTCGTCTGGGCGCCGCGCGAGGGGCGTCGAGCGGCATCCGCGGCTCGGAGACGGCCGCTCCCGCCGCCCCCAGGACCTCCACGTGCCCTTCAACGGGGAGGTCCAGCCCGCTGCCGTCCAGGTCGATCCGGATCTTCCCCTTGAGCGGGCCCTTTTCGAACCCTCCCGGGATGTTCACCTGTACCGGGACGCGCACGGGTAAACGCGGATCGACTTCGAGGGGAAGCTCGATCCACGAATACCGAGCAACTGAAATCCTGACGGACCGCGCCGGCGCGCCGGCGTTCGAGAGAACGAAGCTGAGCTTGCGCAGATCCCCCGGGCGCACGACCCCAAAATGGAGAGAAGCCGGCGCAGCGACCGGCACGGGGATCGCGCCGCCGGGCTGGCTCGCGGGCGGGTCCGGCCGGACCTGCGACCGGTCGTACGCCGCGCGCTGCACCGGTTTGCAGAGCACCTCATAGGCAGCGTTGATATCTTTGAGGGCGTTCTCACAAAAAGCGCGCTCTTCGGGGCTGGCGCTGCGGTTGAGATCGTCGTGAAACTTTTTCACCAGGATCAGATACGCCTTTCGGATCTGATCCTGGTTCGCGGTTTCCGGCAGGAAGAGGGTCTGGTAATGGTTGCGCTCGCGGTTCATATTCGGCACCCAGCGGTCGCCCGGTTTCGTCGATCGCCCTCCTACCCCGCCTCCTGGTCCAGGCACTGGATCGCCTGCCAGACCAGCTGATACGTATCCCGGAGCACGGCGGGATTCATCTTGTCAAAGGTGTCGCCAGCCTGGTGCCAGTAAGGCGCCTCGCCGTCCGGTTTCAGCCCGAAAATCGAGATGGCCGGCACCTTGAACCGCACGCAGTCCGCCATCTCGCTGTTCCCCCCGCTGATACTGACCGGGTAGGGCGGTTTGGCGGAGCCCTGCGCGCCGGCTTCTTTCACCAGCCGGACCAGCTCCGGATCGGAGTGGAAGGGGACGATGATCCCTTCTTTTTCCAGATACGCCGGGCCGGCGCAGCCGAGCAGCTCGAAAACCAGCCCTCGGGGCCGGACCATCTCCGCGCGGTGGCGCTTGAAAAAATCGATCGCTCCATAGTGCTGCACCTCCTCGCACCCGGTACAGACGCTGAACACCCGGGTGTGCTTGAGCGGGTGTTGAGAAAGCTGCTCAGCCAGGGTCAGGACCATCCCGACCGAGCTGGCGTTGTCATTCGCCCCGGCCGTGAAGGGGGTCAAATCGGCCTGGATGCACAGCAAGGCCAGCAGCGCTGCCCCGGCGGCGGACACCCCGGAAACCGGCCAGATCCATCCCCAACCGGTGGCCCATCCACCCAGGTAGAGAACGACCTGCAGCGAAAAAAGGACGAATGCGACGGTTGTGAAATTTTTATACACCTCTACCCAGCGCGGCGTGCTGAACACCAGCGGGGTGCGCTGCGTATCGATGTGACCGATCAGCACCAGATCCTGACGGTGCTCTGCTTCGGCCGGGATGATCCCAACCACGTTCTGGCTCGTCCCTTTCGGAATGATCCAGCGGAAGGGGTTGTCGATGAAGCCCAGCTCCAGGAGCTCGGAGGCCAGCGAGATGGCCGACACCAGAAAAGCGATGAATGCCGTGACCCGCCCGCCGGTCGGGTAGAGGATAAAAGCCGCCAGGAACAGCCCGCTCCCGATGAGGTGCGGGAGAAAGATCGATTTTGCCGAGCGAAATCTTTCGGTGACCGGAGCCAGACCGGCGCGCTGCATTTCGGCTTGGCAGTATTCGGCCCCCTTGCGCTCGCCCTCCGTGGTCGATCCGCGCGGACCGATATCCACCGACAGGTATTTAATATGCTGCAAAATCCGGTCGATCGGTGCTGCGGTGGTCTCTGCCATGCCCTTCTCCTGTGTGCGATCCGACTATTTTATCGGAAAATTTGGGCGCCGGGGAAATCTGGCACGATCCATGTACCCTGGGTAGAACCGAGCCGGAGCCTATCCAGGAGAACCCCATGCCAGACGAATCGCTCTATTATCTCATCGTTCCCGAAAATGCAAAGGATTTCTTTGTCGCCATCCCGTCCGGCCGGCCCGGGATGCTGACAGGCAGATCTGCCCGCGAAATCTTGAAGAAAATGGAAGAGGATACGAGATCCAGGCTTGGGCCCTTTGCCCCCAGCGGGCCAAGCTGGGTTCGCTACGATCCAGCTCTGCACGGCGCGCTGGATGAGATGCTCAGCCTGCAGCGGTGACGGAAGGGCCCGGATAAAAGAGCCCTCGGGTTAGAACGCGGAGCTATTCCACCGGCGGTCGAACCCCTTTATGCTTGAATTTCCACCACCACCCCATTTTCAGCCCAGGTATACAGCCAGGCCGCGTTGTCGAGGCTCAGGATGATGCATCCAAAGGACGCGGGCTTTCCGAGCACGTTGGCCCACAACCTGACCCCGTTAGAGAGCATCGGCAGCCCGTGGATTCCGTTCATGAACCCGGGCCAGGCTTCATAAATCCCCAGCCAATTCGGCATCCACAGATTCCAGTTCGACGCGTACGCGTTGGGGTCGTGCGTCTGCACCTGGAACACACCCGGTTGGGTGGGCGAGTCAGAGATCCCCGTGCTGATCACAAACTCCCGGATCTGCTTCCCATCCTGAAAAACCTGCATGCGCTGGTGGGTGATGCTGATCACAATGCGCTTATTGGGGATGACCGGCACCGGGAGCAGGTCGCTCCTGGATGGGACGGTGAGCTTTTGCCCGGCTGGCAGCACGACCTTCGGGTTCACCGCGGGGTTCGCTTTCATCATCCGCCAGTAAGGGATGCCCTGATCCCAACCCACCTGGAACAGCGTCTCCGGCGATTGAAGGGTGTATTCGGTCGGCAGGTAGCGAGCGATGAGCAGCGGGGCTTTGCCCGCCAGGACCGAATCCGCCAGGCTGCTGGCTTCCGGAAGCGCATCGATCACCCGGTCCGGTCCCAGATCGACGTGCTGCTGCAGGTCCGCCAGGTAGGCGATCAGGCCGGTGCGGTTAAAGTGAACGGCATACCGGTCCGCCTGGCGTTCGACCGACACCCAGCTCGCGATTTGCCCCGGGTCGATCTGCCAGGCGATCGTCTCATCCTTGATTGGATCGTAGATCGCCCCGCCCAGGTGGAGATCCAGGTAGCCCTTGGCTTTAGCGGCCGCCTGGCTGACATCCGTGATTTCGGGGTTTACCGGGGAGAAATAGACATCCAGCCGGCCGCTCTCCAGCACAGCTTTCGGGTCTGACGCGATCCGGTCGACGACCCGCGTCACGTCCAGCGCCCTCCCCTGCCTGGATGCTTTGCTTTCCAGTTTCCCATCTGCCAGGCTGAGCTGCGCGTCCTGCGGCGCCAGGTTGACGGTCTCCGCCCAGTGGGTCAGGGCGCTTTCGGCCACGCCGCGGTCGAACCGGACCACCGGATCGAGCGCATAAACCGGCGGATCGATCCGGGTCTGGATCGAATTCCAGCTGATCGACCGGTCTCCAAGGATCGGCGCCTGCGCCAGCGTCGCGCCGGGATCCATCCAGATGCCCAGGAACGCCGGGTTTGTCTGCCAGGAGGATTGGCCGTCGCTCAGGACGACGGATTTCCGGTTCCAGGCCTGATCCAGCCGCTGAGCGGCTGCATTGACCGTCAGGCCGCCCAGCGGCAGCCCCGCGGCCGTCACCCCCGGGAAAATATGCCCATCCGGTAGGGTGGCCCAAAACCAGGCAAACCCGGCGGTGACCGCGATCACCGCCGCCCCGGCCAGGCAGAGGAGAACAATCAGCGTGGCTCGCAGGAAGGGAGATCTGCGAGGTTGTTTTTCCAGGATTGATGTTTGCATGGGATAGGCAGCATCCAATACCGCGCGGCGTAGATCTTCATTGTCCTGTTATTTTAACCGGATCGGAGGGCTTTATCCTGTAATAACCGGGTGAATTTACTTTACAAATCGTCCAATTAACTTGCATGAATCGGGGTATTTGTCTAAGAGAAGTGGGATAAATTGGATAGGGTAATTCCTACCCGCTGGGAGGCCTATCCCCCATTGTGGCCGATTTCCCTGCCGGATATAGTATAGATGTCTTCCGGTGCAAGCTGGGTGACAGGGATTATCTGAGTGAATAGAATAAAAATAATTGGTTCACGATTGACTCCTGGTTAGATGCTGGATGGTGCAGCGCAAGCAGTAACTGGGGAGGACCTGGATAATCCCGTTTTTTTGGTCTTCCCCAGTTATTTTTATCCTTGGCACAAACAATTTGCCAGATTTTTCACCAGTGTAAAGGAGAACAAAATGGCGAATCGGGAAATAATCATTAAACGAGGTGGTTTTGGCTCTTTATTTTCAGGCTTTCTGATCGGTGGCCTGATCGGCGCCGGGGTTGCATTGCTCTCTGCGCCGCAATCGGGAGCCGAAACCCGGGCCCTGCTGGGAGATCGGGCCAATCAATGGAGGGATCGAGCCATGGTGGCCGCATCGGATACCCGAGACAGAGCCGGGAAGGCGATCTCGACCGCCCGCGATCAGGCAAATGATGTGATCAGCAGGACCAAAGATCGGGCTTCGAACGTCGTTCATAAAAGCTCCGATGTGATCGAACAAACCAAATCGAACGCCCAGGATATGGGCAATACTGGGTCGATGTAGCTGGCCGTTTTTAACTTTGAATTCGCGTAAGAGAGTTTACTGGTAATCATTTCAAGCGGGCCAGTTTGCGGTAAGAAGAAGAGCCACCCACCCGGGTGGCTCTTCGATTCTGCATGTCCCGGGGTTCCCCATCCCCGGGACCGGAAAACAACCCCTGGCGCGGACAGTCCCGCGCATGGACCGCCCCGGCCAGCCCGAAGAGGCTGCGCCGGGCTGCGCATCTCTCGCCGGGGTGGATTCTTCCTCCCTCCGCGAAGGGGTTTGCCACCCCAACCGCGGGGAGCCGGCGGAAAGCCGATCCAGGGCGCGCCCGGAATCCGGCGCTAGAGGTTGGCCGAATAGACGTCGATCCCGGTCGCTCCGGAGGGCTCCGGCGGCCGCTCCACAGCGATCTGCGGCACGCCCTGCCCGTCTGTGGCGCGCACCCGGAAGGCGTGCCGCCCGGATTGGTACGGAAATTCGATCCGCCAGAGAATCCAGGTGAGCTCGCTCAGCGGCGGTTCCCGCAGCCTGGCTGCGGTCCACGGGCCGCTGTCCATCTGAACTTCCACCTTGCTGATGCCGCGATCGCCGGCCCAGGCGATCCCCCCCACGGATACCGTCCCGGTTTTCGGGTCGTTCGAGTTAACCACCACCGTGTCGATGACCGAGGTCGTCTGCGGGATCGCCGCCCAATCCCAGCCGCGGTCCACCCAATATCCCGGGCCTTGCTGATCCACGGCGGTGATTTGAGCGATCCACTTGGGCTGCTTCATCCCATAGTGGTCGGGGATGTAGATGCGCAGGGGAAACCCATGCTCCGGGGGTAAGGCGGCGCCTTCCATCTGGTATACCAGCAGGGTGCGCTCGTCCATCGCTTCATCGATCCCAACGCATTCGTAGTATCCGTCGAACGACTGGATGTTGAAGAACTTTGCATCCGGCTTAAGGCCCGCTTTTTCAAGCACGGTCTTGAATGGGACCCCGGTCCAGACCGTGGTGCCGATTAAATCCCCACCCACATCGTTGCTGATGCACGACAGGGTCAGAGCCTGGGTGATGGTGGGGAACTGCCGGATTTCATCCAGGGATAAGCTTAAAGGCTGGTTCACCAGACCGCCGAGCTTCAAGCGCCATTGGGTGAGATCGGTGGTGGGGACGTCGGTGTTGATGTCGATCCGGTAGAACTGATCGGTCGGGGTGAGCTCCGGCCGGGTGCCCGGCACCGGCGGAAACCGCTGGTCGAGAACCGACACGGGGGGCGAGCTGGCAGGCCCATTGGTCCCGGAGACCTGAGCCGGCGTGGGGTTGGGGCTGGCGGCGCTGGCAACCTCCGCGGCTTTCTTGCGGTTGGAATAGGATATCCCCAACGCCAGGAGGCCAAACCCGATGCTCCCGCTGACCAGCCAGCCGAGGAACTTCCGGCGCGAAGCGGCAGCCTCGTCGGGAGGCGTATCAGCGCCCCCCGCGGGCTGGACGAGCGCCCGGCTGAGCGCCCACCCCCACCCCAGCAGCAGGACGGCCAGCTCGACCGTACTGGCGAGCGCGCCCGCCTGCGGGAAACCCAGCTCGATCTCGACCAGCATTGCGAAGAGGAAGAGCAGCCCTCCGCCGATCAGCCCAAGCAGGGTGATCCGCCGCGGGAAGCGCGCCCCCAGGTATGCCAGAAGGAGACCAAATACGATCCCGGCGGCCAGGAACTGGAGGATCGCGACGCTCTGTTCGGCCAGCTTGGCGGTGCTGGCGGTCGCTCCGAGGTGCAGCCCGTTGATGACATTCACCATCGTCGAGATCCCAAATGCGATCACCGCGCCGGGCAGGTGCCGCGTCATCCAGTCAAAAATATCGAAAGGGAAAAACGGCAGCAGCGCAGCATTCATCAAGAGATAGAACAGCGCCGCCACCCCTGCTGCGGTGATTCCACCCAGCACGGCTCCTTCAAAAAGGCGGTAGTTTCGTTTCATGTTCGACCTGCTATCCCTCACCAATCTAATTGGGTATATTTTATATTATTTCTCTATATTAAATCACGAAATCATTGCCAATACCTTACAATACGCACAGAATTTCCCCGATCCCCACCCGCCGGGGCATATTTATCGTGCGGGTAAGATCAAATCCGGGTTAGCCTCCACCAGTATAATTGATTCAAAGGACCGGTGCCGATGCACACATATACGAATGCTGAGCTGGCGGGAATCTTTCAGACAATCGCCGACCTCCTCGAGATCAAAGGGGAAAATATCTATAAAATCCTGGCCTACCGCCGCGCCGCGGAGAGCCTGAACAACCTGGCCGAGAACGTCAATGACGTTGCCCAGCGGGGCGAGCTGCAGGCGATCCCCGGGGTGGGGAAAGCCATCGCCGATAAAATCTCCGAGCTGATCGACACCGGACGCCTCCAGTTTTTGGATAACCTTTCCGAAGAAGTGCCTTTGAGCCTGGTAGAGCTGCTCCGGGTCCCCGATCTCGGGCCGAAGAAAGCGGCGCTGTTCTGGAAGAAGGCTGGCATCACCAGCCTGCCCGAGCTGGAAGAAGCCGCCCGCCGCGGGAAGCTGCGCGAGCTGCCCGGCGTCGGCGAAAAATCGGAAGCCCGCATCCTAGCCGGGATCGAAGCCCTGGCCCACCGGACCACCCGCATCCCCCTGGGCAGAGCCTACCCGCTGGGCAAGCAGCTGGTCGAGTGGCTGCGCTCCCAGCCTGGGATCGCGTCCGCCGAGCTGGCCGGCAGCCTGCGCCGGATGCGCGAGACGATCGGCGATATCGACCTGGTTGCCGCCACGGAAAATCCGCAGCGTATCATGGCAGCCTTTATCGAACACCCCCTGGTGGAGAAGGTATATGCCCAGGGGGTCACCAAAACCAGCGTCGAGCTCCGCGGGGGGATCCCGGCTCAGCTCTGGCTGCACCCACCCGCCGAGTTCGGGACGGCCCTCCAGTACGCCACCGGGTCGAAGGAGCACAGCGTCCGCCTGCGCGAGATCGCCCAGGACCAGGGCTTTTCCCTCTCCGACCGCTCGCTGCTGTTCCCGGACGGAAAGGAAGTATTTTTAGGAACCGAAGCCGAGGTGTACGCGGCCGTCGGGCTGCCCTGGATCCCGCCGGAAATCCGCGAGGACCGTGGGGAAATCCAGGCGGCGAAAAAGGGCCAGCTGCCTGACCTGGTCGAGCCCGGCGACATCCTCGCCGAGCTGCACACCCACTCCACCTGGAGCGACGGCCAGGCCAGCATCCGTGAGATGGCGGTCGCTGCCCGCGAGCGCGGCTACAAAGTGCTGGCGATCACCGACCACTCGGCCAGCCTGGGGATCGCCGGGGGGATGACCGCGGAGGATCTGCGCCGCAGGAAGGTCGAGATCGACCAGGTTCAGGCCGAGATGGGCGATACGCTCCAGCTGCTCCAGGGCGCTGAGGTCGAAATTCTCGCCGATGGGCGGCTCGACTACCCTGACGATGTGCTGGCTGGGCTGGACATCGTGATCGCCTCGCTGCATACCGGTTTGCGGCAGGGGCGCGAGGCTGCCACGCGCCGGGTCGTCTCCGCGATCCAAAACCCGCACGTGGATATCCTTGGCCACCCGACCGGGCGATTGATCCCCGAGCGCGAGGGCGCTGACCTGGATATGGAGGCGGTTTTTTCCGCCGCCCGCCAGTCTGGGACCGCGCTCGAGTTGAATGCCAACCCGGCCCGGCTTGACCTGAGCGATGTCTATGCCCGGCGGGCGAAGGAGCTGGGGATTCCGCTCAGCGTGAATACCGACGCGCATGCTCCCGACCAGTACTCCCTGCTGTTTTACGGGGTTGCCACCGCACGGCGTGCCTGGCTCGAGCCCCAAGATATTCTCAACTGCTGGGAGCCCGGGCAGCTGAGGGCCTGGCTGCGAGCGCGCGGCGAGAAACGGGCCTGAATTCGCGGGGATCTCATCTCGCAAGGTATCACCGGGTCTGGCGCGGAATTTTCAGGATTGTTTTTGGAACCCGTACAGGTCCCGAATATTTTCCAGAAAGTACCGCCCGCGGGAATCGGCCTCGGAAAGGCCCACCCAGGTTTCTTCCGGGACGTCGAAATAATCGTAGACCTCGCCGGATTGGAACTCGATCTCCAGAAGATCTTGCTCAGGATCGTACCCCATCGACCGGATGCTGGCTGAATCGACTGCCTGTCGTTCCATTTTCCCCTACCTGTAATTATCTGTATACCGATTCTCAGCCGATAGTTTGATGAATGAATGAGATGGGCTGATTTCCCCCTACTGCCCTACCAGGAGGAGGACCCCGGCCACGGCCCCCAGCACGGCCATCACGATCACCAACTGCGCAGAGCTGATGCCGAAAAGGGGCAGCAATCCCGTCAAAATTAACCAGACGGAAAGGAGCAGATATCCCAGGTTGATCACCGTCTTCGGATCCCGCGCGCGCAGCATTAAGAGGACGCCGGAGAGGATCGCGATGATCGGCAGGATGAAAGTGAGACTGGGAATGTTGATCTGGAACAGGTCCACGATCCCTTGCACGATCAGCCAGAGTGCGAGAACGATGATTCCGATGCTGCTTGCGCCTTTCATGTCGGTCTCCTTTCGCCGTGAGGGTGAATGAGATTCTCGGTACTGCCGGTCAGCCTGCTGTGCAGGTCACATCCAGGGCAGGGGTCAGGTCCGCGAAACCCCCATTTCTCGCGCGAATCGCGCCAGTGCGTCGATATGCGCCTGGGGAGTCGCCAGTCCGGCCCCCATGGTATTGATCGAAAAACCGGTCGCGCCCAGTTCTTCCCAGATCCGAGCGGTAGAATGCCACTGCGACGGGTTCCCATCCCCGTAAAGCAGCCGCGGTTCGATGCCAAACTCGAGCGGGTTGCGCCCGGCGGACACCAGCTCCTGCCTCAGCAGCTCCGCGGGCTTGCGGGCATCCTCCACCTGCCGGATATTCGGGATCCAGCCGTCCCCGATCCTCGCAGCCCGCTTCAAGGCTTCTTCCGCAGTCCCCCCAAACCAGATCGGGATCGGCCGCTGGACGGGCAGCGGCTTGATGCCGGCATCCGGGATGTGATGCCATTTCCCCTCAAAATTAACCAGCGGCTCCGTCCAGAGCGCTCGCAAGACGGCGACCTGCTCCTCAGACCGCCGGCCGCGGTTGTGGAAATTTTCATTCAGGGCAGTATATTCAACCTCGTTCCAGCCCAGACCGACCCCCATCCGGAATTTTCCCTCGCACAGCACGTCCAGGGTGGCCGCTTGCTTGGCGACCAGCACCGTCTGGCGCTGGGGCAGGATCAGGATGCCGGTGAAAAATCCAAGCCGCGGCGCGAACCCGGCCATGTAGCTGAACAGCACAAAGGGTTCTAGGAAGCTGGATTCATGCGTATAAGTCCCCCGCCACCCGCCCGGGCGGTCGGGATTGGCTCCCAGAATATGGTCATAGGCGAGGATGTGGGAGTACCCCATCCCTTCGACCGCCTGGGCGTAATCTCGCACGGCCGCGGGGTCGCTTCCAAACTCAGTTTGTGGAAAGACAACGCCAAAATTCATCTTAATCCGGTCCTTTCCTCCCGGTTTTAAAATAGTATAGTATATCCCTTCACAATGTTCAATTTTCGAAAAAGAAAGGAGCTTTCCTGAAAGCGAAAAAGCTCCTTTCCCGCGCTCAACTCACCGTTCGAGCGATCTACTTTTGTAAACTTTCCGCCGGTCGGGGCGGCGCGGGCGCTTTTTTCTCCGCGTCCATTTTTTCAATCTCTTCCAGGGTTTCGTAATCCTTTTCCAGGTTCCTGCGCCGGATGAAGAGGCTGAGCAAGTACAGCAGCATCACGCTGAAGATCACGATATACCCCGCGATCATATAGCCAGACGTATCTGGGGTCGCCTGGTTCAGCAGAAAAACGGTATTCACCATTCCCATCATCGGTCTCCTCCTCTCCTATTGGCTGAGACGCAGCTTGAGCTGCTCGACCGTATCGGCAAGCCGCCCGAGGCGGATCCGGTGCCAGATCAGGTCGACAAACAGCACGGAAAAGACGAACAGGCTGAACATGAAGGTCTGCAGCATTTTTGGCGTCATCGCGAAGGTACCGGTCGCGGTCGGGTCCCCGCTACCAATCACCACCGGGTGGATCGTCCGGAAGATGCGGATGGATAGGAAGGTCAGGGGGACGCTGATAAAGCCCAGGATCGTGTAGACGGCGGCGAAACGAGCCCGCCGTTCGGTATCTTCGATCCCGGCGCGCAGCATCAAGTACGCGGCGTAAACCAGCTCCATCACCGTCGCGGTCGTCAGGCGCGGGTCCCAGGTCCACCAGGTGTTCCAGATCGGTTTCGCCCAGATCGATCCGACGATGATCGTGATCAGCAGGTAGACGATCCCGACCTCAACTGCAGCCAGCTCGATCTGGTCCCACTTCGGGTTGGCAGTGCGCAGGTAGGCGATCCCCGCGACCAGCGCAACCCCGAATCCGAGCATCCCGACCCAGGCGGACGCGACGTGGAAGTAAAATACCTTCTGGACCAGGCCCATCACCTCCTCGGTGGGAGCATAGAAGAAAACCATCCCGGTGGCAGCCAGGACCAGCACCAGGGATATCCAATCCAAGACAGGCAGTACCCTCGATTTCGCAGGCATATCCATCTCCTTCAAGCTACTCTTCGACCACAAAATCAAATACCATAAACGCGGCAGCGATAAAGATCGCGTCGTACGCGATCAGCAGGTTCAACCAGGGCTGGATGTCCACCATTTCCAGGCCCTGCAGATATCCGCTGCTGGCTTTGACGGAAGCGATCAGCGCCGGGATCACCACCGGGAAAAGCAGGATGGGTAGCAGGATGTCACGCGTCCGCGCCTGGACGGCCATCGCGGAAAGAAGCGTCCCCACCGCGGTGTAGCCGACCGTCCCCAGCAGGATCACGAGGATCAGCCCGCCCAGCAGCAGGTTCGCGTTGTACAGCAGGCTGTAGAGCGGCAGGATGATGGCGGCGACAATGAGCATGAAGAGCCAGTTGCCGAGCGCTTTCCCGAAGTAGATTGCCGTCCGGTCGACCGGGGCGAGCAGCAGGCCATCCAGGCAGCCGCGGTCTTTTTCAATCGCCATCGAGCGGTTTAACCCCAGCGTCCCGGCGAAGACCAGCGTGACCCACAAAATTCCGGAGGTCACGGACGCGCGCACCTGCGGGTCCAGCTCGAGGGCAAAGTTGAAAATCACGATCACCAGGATGGAGAAGACCAGCATCGCCGAGACCACCTCGCGGCTGCGCATTTCGGCTGCCAGGTCTTTCCACAGAACCGCGATCATCGCCCCCAAAAAGGAAGCGCCGGTCGACTCCTGCCGGGCATCCTCTTGAGTCTTCAGACCCGTGATGGGCGAGCTCACCGGATCTACCCCTTGCCCGCTCATCCCTGCAGCTCCACGGCCTGCCGGTAGAACGAAAGCAGCCCGTCTTCGGCCAGCAGGCTCCGGGTGGTGCTCGCCTGGATCCGGCCCCGCGAGAGGACGTCGAACCGGGAAGCCAGCCCGCTCACCCGGACCAGGTCGTGAGAGGTCATCACCACGGTCCTCCCGCTGGCAGCGACCTCTTTGAGAACGCCGTCCAACATGTTGCTGGCATCCTGGTCCAGGCCGGTGTGCGGCTCGTCCAGGAGGAGCACGTCGGGGTCGTGGATCACCGCCCTCCCGATCGCCAGACGCTGCTGCATCCCGCGTGAAAAAGTGCGCACCAGGTCCTTCCGGCGGTTGATCAACCCGACCAACTCGAGGACCCGCTCAATATTCGGCTCGAGCGCCCGCACCCCGTACATTTTCCCATAAAATCTGAGGTTCTCTTCGGCGGTCAAGTCGCCATAGAGCAGCGGCTGGTGAGAGACCACGCCCAGCCGCCGCCGGACGGCC